>DAINOB010000001.1:0-33483 GCA_036735585.1 Cytophagales bacterium
GCAAAGACCCCTCCAGATGTCGGATTTTAAAGCTAAGGCAGATGCAAAATCTCCCTATTTTGCCATGACCTACACTAAAATAAGCCATGCTATTCGAATTGAAAACAATCAATTGATCATCCAATTGTACCATATTTTTGATTCCCAGAAATCATGGATGAAAAAGGCAAAAGCAGATTCTGCCTTGTTGGCGCATGAGCAATTACATTTTGATCTATCTGAACTCTACGCTAGGAAAACTCAAATGAAGTTGCAAAAGATGAAACTAGGTAAAAATGTGATAGAGCAAATCAATGAGCTGATTTCGAAAGAATTGACAGAGCTAAACAAAGAGCAAGACAGATACGATGAAGAAACCCAACATGGCATACTAGATGAGAAACAGAAAATGTGGTCTGAGGAAGTTGAAAATGCCTTGAAAACATATCCTCAAGCCTTATCTGAAATTCAATTTCCCTACACGTATCCTGCTAATGGCCAGTAACTGCGAAGTAAATCAATCGCCCTCCGAAAACTATCAAGGCAACACCAGAGATTTTATTGATACGCTGAAGCATTTGCGGGGTTATCCATTGGCTTATTCTTGTAGCAGTGTAAGACTTTAATAGGTCAGAAAAAAAGATGGTAGAAATGGCTGAACTGAAATAAGCAAGCTTTTCATGGTCATTAAATGAGTCGCCCAAGGATACCAGACTCACCGTACTAATCCAAAAGAGCAAAACAAAAGGATTGATCAAGTTGATCATAAATCCTCTGGCAAAGCTTCTCTTGTAACCCTTTCCTGCACCCAAATCTCGAGGTCCTTGCTTAAGCGGAAGCACAAAAGCAGATATCCCCACAATAATCAATAAAGCCCCCCCAGCATAGCCCATAAAAGATTTAAAATCATCATTATCCATCAATGCAGATAATCCTCTTTCAGTGATAACTATGTAAAGCATATCGCTAACAGCAATGCCCATAGCCACAAAAAAACCGTTCTTAAATCCTTGGTTGAGGGAGGTTTTTAGCAAAGTAAAAAAAACCGGCCCAGGTAAAATTGCAATCAATAAGCCAGTGGCTATACCACTGAAAATGGCTTCGATCATGCTGCGAGTTTAGATATAATTGCTACTTTTTAAAAATTCTTTCCAAGCAGCATGTTGTTTATCTTTCAACACACGCGGAAACTTTCTTTGAGCTCCTTCCATCCCAATGATTTTCATCCAATCATAGAATGCCCTTAATGGTACCTTATGCACAATTATTTCCTTGAGTGCGGCTTTACGTTCTACTGCATAGTCATCATTAAGCTGCTTCAAATGTCCGTCTAGTTCTATAGCCAGCTCATTCATGCTCGTAGAATCTCCGTCAATACCTAAATACCATTCATGAGCAAACATATTGCCTGAGGGCACTCCACATACTGTAAATTCTCTTATGTCAGTTTTAAACTTATCCGCAGTGAGCAATACTGCTTTGGTCATATTATCTACCGATAAATGCTCTCCGCAGAGACTTAGAAAGTGTTTTGTGCGGCCAGTAATCACTATCCTTACAGGCTTAAGGTTAGTTACTTTCACTACATCTCCAATCAAATACCTCCATGCACCAGCACAAGTTGACAGCAACAGCGCATACTCTTCACCTTCTGCCAACTGACCGATATGATATACTTTCGCACCTGAAACTGGCAATCCGTCCACATCAAAATTTTCAGGTTTAAACGGGATAAACTCATAATACAAGCCCTGATCCAGCACCAAGCGCATACCCTTAGCGTCAGGCATATCCTGAAAGGCAATAAAGCCTTCAGAGGCCAAATAGGTCTCTAAATAAATCAAAGGTTTGCCTACTATTTTCTGAAAACTGCTTCTGTAAGGATCAAAAGCTACCCCACCGTGTATAAAAACTTCCAAATTAGGCCAAATTTCGTGGATGGAGCTTTTGTTATGCTGTTGCAATATTTTCTCAATGAGCAATTGTGTCCATGCGGGTACACCTACTATCATCCCTACATCCCATGAAGCGGCATTATCGGAAATCATGTCCAACTTATTCGACCAATCTGCTACTTGAGAGATTTTCTTCCCTGGCTTATAAAAAGGATGTAGCCAAAATGGTAATCTGCCGGCTGTAATACCACTTAGGTCGCCTTCCAAATACTGGCCTTTGGCGGCCAAGTTGGTGCTTCCACTCAAAGCAAGAATCTGTTTTTCGAAAAAATTAGGATTCAGCCCTTTATACCTGCCTAGAGAAAGTAACTGCCTCACTCCTACTTTTCTCATGGCAAGAAGCATAGATTTAGTGACAGGAATTCTTTTAGAGGAAGCTTCAGATGTGCCACTACTCAAGGCAAAGTATTTTACCTTCCCAGGCCATGTTACACTTTCTTTGCCATCTAAAGATTTTATCCACCAATCTGAATACATTTTGTTGTAATCATGTAGAGGTACTTCTTCAGCAAAATTCTGCATGAAGGAAATCTCATTCCTATTCGAGGTGCGGAGGAGTTTTTCAAAATTGTATTTCTTACCAAATTCAGTGTCTACTGCTTTGGTAATCAGTTTCTTCAAAGTATTGTAGGATTGCTTTACCGCATCGGAATCTGTATTTCTTCCAATAGGTAAGTCTTTAAGCTTGATACTACTTTTTAATAAAGTGCCCAACAAAGCCATGTCAGCAAGGGTTTTAAACGTAAAGTTGAACAATTTTTATTTTCGACAAGTGATTAAGACTAGATCACTTAACTAGCATTATGGAAATAGCAGACAGATTCAAGGAAATTGGAAAAGAAATAGAGCCGTATAATGCTACTCTAGTAGCTGTAAGTAAAACCCATAAACCAGAAGTTATACTTGAAGCTTACAATGCTGGTCAAAGAATCTTTGGTGAGAATAAAGTGCAAGAACTTGTGAACAAGGCAGAAATGCTTCCCAAGGATATACAGTGGCACATGATTGGCCATCTTCAGACCAACAAGGTAAAATTACTTCTCCCTCATGTAGCCTTGATTCATAGCATAGACAGTGAAAAGCTATTGCTTACCATTGAAAAAGAGGCAGAAAAACTGCAAAAACCAATTCAAGGGCTGCTCCAGGTACACATAGCTACCGAAGAGACAAAGTTTGGATGGAGTGCCGAGGAATTGATCAGCTTTTTGCAAATCTTTCCTTTTGATCGTCTACAATGGCTGAGGATTGTAGGCTTAATGGGGATGGCTTCATTTACATCAGATGAGACTCAAGTGGCGGAAGAGTTTGAATCTTTACAGAGGCTTAACAATGAGGTAAAAGAGTCTTTCGAATATTGCAAAGACTTTAGTGTATTGAGTACCGGTATGAGTGGAGATTACCGAATTGCCCTAAAAAAAGGAAGTACTATGGTCAGAATTGGAAGTAAATTATTTGGAGAACGAAACTATACTCAAGCATGAGATCACAGAAATTCTTCAGTATTGCAGCAACTACAATGGCTTTGGCAGTAGCTTTTGGTGCATTTGGATCGCATGCGTTGGCTACAGTACTAGAGCAAAACAATAGAATTCAGACTTGGGATACCGCAAGTAAATACCATTTCTATCATGGTCTTGGGCTCTTTGTAGTAGGTTATTTATACAGAAAAACCGGCACTAGGCCGGTTTTCTATAGTTTCCATCTTATGTTGGCTGGTACTATTATCTTTTCAGGTACGCTTTACCTACTAAGTGTAACAGGATATACTGTTTTGGGTGCTGTGACACCAGTGGGAGGCCTTTTGCTTATCGCTTCTTGGCTGGTACTCGGAAGATCTTTATGGGTGTATAAAAAACTTAATTAGTTCGCAGCGGGAAGCACATTGCATATCACGGATATGCGTGCATCTCCTTCTTGACTGTTAGATTGGATAGTGAGCACTTTATTTTGTTGTCCCATTTTACCTGCACTGTTGAAAGAAGCTTCTATAGTTCCGGTTTTACCTGGCATAATTGGGTCCTTTGACCAGTTAGAAGCTGTGCATCCGCAAGTAGTGAGCACATTGGAGAGAATAAGTGGCTCAGAACCATTGTTCTTAAATGTAAAAACATGCTTTACTACTTCTCCTTGCTTGATGTCTCCAAAATTCTTTGATTCTTCATTGAATTTTATTTTTGCTCCTTTTTTATCATCAACTTTAGCTGCTTCACTTTGTGCAAAGGCAGCACTTGAAAATAAAAGCATAAATGCCAATAAACTTAATGTGATTGTTTTCATGATTGTACGTGGGTTTGATATACCTAATGTCAAAGTTAGTAAAAACCGAAGTCTAAAGTCAAATTCTGGACCAAATTAAGAGGCAGGAAATACATTGGCCATGATGGACCTTGACTTGGCTACTAAAACTCGACTTTCTTGAGTGATAGCATATACTTCTGCTTCGCAATAATTTAAGTTCTTTCCTTTTTTATACACCCAACCTACAGCTTCAATCATTTGACCTACAGCAGGATATAGGTAGGATACATTTAAATCTGCTGTTACTACATGTACCTCCTTACTTACTAAAGTTAAGGCAGCAAGCCCACTTACAATATCTGCAAGGGTGGCAGTGACACCGCCATGCAAAAATCCGTTCTGTTGTTGATGCTTTTCAGACATGCAAAGCTGAGCTGAAACTTTGCCCTCACTAACTTCATTGATGGAGATGCCTACCAAGTGCATGAAATGCTGTCCTTGAAGTAATGTCTCAATTCTATTTTTAAACTCAGGATTTTCTGATTCCCATTGATAGTTCATTGTATGTGGAGTGTACTTCCTTTTATTTGTTACAAATATGAAAGATAGGACAGAGGAAAACGAGGATTTGTTTAAACCCTTTAACAATAGGCTCAGGATCAGAGTAAGTGGGATATGTTTGAGTGAGCATGATGAAATCCTCCTTATCAGACATAGATACCCGGGGAAAAGACAGTATTTGATAGCACCACCAGGAGGTGAAATGCATTTTGGTGAGCATGCACATAAAGCACTGAAGAGAGAATATAAAGAAGAAACCGGGCTTGAAATTGAAGTTGGCCAGCTTCTTTTCGTACATGAATTTAATCAAGGAAAGCTGCACGCGATAGAGCTTTTCTTCAAGGTATTTTCGCTAAATACCTATGAATTACGCCTCGGAACTGATCCTGAATTAAAATCTGAAGAGCAAATCATCACAAACGTAGAGTGGATGAATATTGATTCGATACAAAGTCACCCCAAGGAATGCCTTCATCATTGTATCAGGAATTTGAATCATGTTTCTGATATAGAAAAAAGGAAAGGATACAGCAGCGAGATTTATTAAATTTTAATATTACAGCTTAGGCCCTAAGTTGTTTTTCAAAAAATAGTATACTTGCACAAAAATCTTTTTCCATGCTCAAGATCAGGATTCTTTCCATCGCATTATTTGTTATCAGTCTTGGCTTGGCCTATTTCCTTTATATCAAAATCAAGGAACCTATAGAGGAAGCCAAGCGAATTGCCCAAATAGAATCAAGGGTTATAGATAAACTGAAGTTCATCAGGGAGGTTCAAAAAGAATATTTGCTACAAAACAACAAATATTGTGGCAGTTGGGATACTCTTCAAATGTTTGTAAATGATGGGAAGAAGGTCCTTACCCAAACCAAAGAATATGTGATCACTTTGAGTTACGGAGCTGATACCTCTATCTTCAAAATAGATACACTAGGGATTTATAGTTTAAGAGACAGCGTTTTTAACAGTGAAAAATTTCCTGGAATCAATATAAATGAGGTATCACGCATACCTTTCAGTGGCAAGCAATTTGATTTATTCGCTGATAAAATAATAAAAGGAGGGGTTACGGTAGATGTGTTTGAAGTAAAAGATATCGAACCTGTAAATCCAGCTCGCAGAAAAAAAGATAATGATAAAGCCCTAAAAGTTGGTTCTCGGGTAGATGTAACTACTGCCGGCAATTGGGAATGACATGAGTCGAGTGGCCATCAAACATAGAGTCATACAGAAAATTAAGGATGACTATTTCAATGTTGATGATATTGGTGGCTACAATCTGTTTATCAAGCTATATGATACCAGGCTTAAAATCTGCATAACAGAGGAATCCACTCACAAATGCTTATTTTTGGAAGACTTCTTAATCAGTAAGTCTTTGCGGGAGTCAGAAAGAATACAATTGCTTGAAACCATTTATGATGAACACTCCTTTCTAAAAGCAGGATTCTGGAAATCCGTAAGATTGGTGATATCAAGCAAGCACTTCACGTTTATCCCTAGAGTACTTTTTGATGATAGCGAACTGGAAAGCTATATTTCTCTTTCTACACGCTATGATTCAAACACTGAAGATTTAGCCTACTACAGTCATCATAACTCTGAAGCTATATGTGTTTTCTCAGTGAATAGAGAAATCATTCAGTGGTTTCAAGAATCCTATCCTCAAGTAGAGATTAAATTGCTTCACAATACTTCCCCTCTTATAGAAGGAGCTTTGCAAAATACCATGCCTGTTTCTCAAAAGCAGCTTTACCTTTTTGCCGATGATGATCAATTAACAGGTATAGTCACTTGGAAAGAGAAGTTGGAATTCTGCAATACATTTACTTTTAAGAACGCGGATGAGTTGCTGTATTTCACCATGTGGATTATGGGTGAGATGGAGATGGACCCAGCAGTAAATGAAGTAATCCTATTTGGCGAAATCACTGAAGAGTCTGATTATTATCAGAAGCTCTACGAGTATATCTTGAACGTAAGCTTTGGAAATAAGCCAGGATTCTTAAAATTTTCCTATCAGTTTGATCAAGTGAATGATCATCGCTACCTCGATCTGTATTGCATGCATCTTTGCAAGTAACTCTAATGTCAAAAAAAGCCGTATTTCCAGGTTCTTTTGATCCTTTTACCAAAGGCCATGAGGACATTGTTTTGAGAGGTCTAAAGATATTTGATGAAATCATTATTGGCATTGGTCACAATACTAAGAAGCAACGCTTTTTTGATGTCAATAAAATGAAAATGCTTATTGAACAAACTTTTGAAGGAAATGATAAAGTAAGTATAGTGGTGTATGATGAACTTACTGCTGACTTCGCAAAAAGAATGGAGGCAGGCTTTTTACTAAGAGGATTAAGAAATACTACTGATTTTGAATTTGAAAATGGCATTTCACAAGTAAATAGGTATCTGGTAGAAAATCTGGAAACAGTTTTTCTTATTACTTCACCCCAATTTGCTGCCATCAGCAGTTCTATTATTAGAGAGGTACATAAGTATGGAGGAGATGTGCGAGAGTTTTTACCTTACACCCTATAAAAGGGTAATATGTCTTCAAAAGCACTCCGTACAACATTACTATTTATTTCTCTGGTCTTTTTAACTGCTGGTTGCCTTCCTGCAAGATTCACATGGTACAATTTTGCCAATATCACTGACCATAAGATATTCCCCAATAGATCTTTAGCAGCCTCTAATCAACCTTGGGAATTCTATGCTTCTCCAAATCCAATAGAACCAAAAAAAATAGCTTATAAAGAAAAGGAAGTCAATTTTGATGAGTTTCTGCACAAATCTAAAACTGTAGCATTTATCATCATAAGAAACGATACAATACTTTCAGAAAGATATCTCAATGGCTACGCTGAAAATGATGTGGTGGCATCTTTCTCAATGGCCAAATCATTTACTTCGGCACTTGTAGGTATTGCAATAGAGGAAGGAATTTTAGGAAGTGAAAACGATACCATCTCACAATACATACCTGAGTTGGCAAAGAATGGGTTTAATCGAGTGACCATAAAACATTTGTTGCAAATGACCAGTGGATTAAAATATTCTGAAAGCTATATCTCTCCCTTTAGTGATGCTGCGATACAATACTATGGGAGAAACCTGGAGAAGCATCTTTTAAAGTCAAAGCTCAAAAATAATCCTGGGGAAAAATTTGCCTACACCAGCGGCACTACTCAGCTTTTAGGTTATGTGCTTCATCGAGCCTTAAATGCCAAAGGCATGACCTTGACGCAGTATTTACAACTTAAAATTTGGGGACCCACTGGAATGGAATCTGATGCTAGTTGGAGTTTGGACAAAAAAGATGGGTTGGAAAAAACATTTTGTTGCATCAATGCTATAGGGCGTGACTTTGCTAGAATGGGGAGATTGTACCTCCATAAAGGTGCACGAGGCGAACATCAAATTGTACCCTCCTCATGGGTAAGTAAGAGTACCGCTATAGATACCACTGACGGCTCTGCATGGTTTTATCAATACCAATGGTGGCTTGCATCAAAAGATCAAAGTGACTTCTTAATGAATGGGCACTTAGGACAGTTTGTGTATGTGCACCCTGCTAAAAACTTGATCATAGTAAGGCTTGGTAAAAAGGAAGGGAAAGTGCGGTGGACTAACTTTTTTAAAAGTATGGCTGAAGCTTATTAAATAAAGTACAACCATAATATTTAGTTTGTGCTAATCAAGTATACTTAGTATCGTATATTTTTTCATTTGAAAAATAAGTGCGGGTAATTAAATGCTACCTATGTCAATTCCAAATCTACGTTCTAGAGCGATTGCGGCTATAATAGATGCACTTATCATTTTGGGCCTTTCTTATGCCCTGTATTCAGCTTTGGGAAAATCTTGGTTTGATACCCGATTATTTGCCATTCCCATAAGCCTTATTTATCACACTATTGGTTTAGTTTCTCCCCTACAAGGTTCAATAGGAAAGTATTTTATGGGAATGAAAGTAATCTCTATTCATGGAAATAAAATTCCATTTGGTTGGGCTATTGCAAGAGCTGTGTTCAGAGGGCTAGTAAGTTTTATGGGCGCTGGGCTGGTTATTGCGGCATTCGATCCAAATAACAGAGGTCCTCACGATAAAGTATGTGGAACCATAGTAGTGATACAATAAGCGCTTACATTCTTGGAGTATCAAATCGCTTACGCTCCACTTCCATTTTTACTTTTTTAATGTAACGATAGGCGAATGAAATCTCAACTGCTCCTCTCCCATTGGTATAGTTGTTAAGAGACGAAGTATTTAAATCGTAACTAAATGCAAACGTAAATTTATCTGTATTAAGGCCTGTAGCGAATATAAAGCTATCTTCAAGCCTGTGCCATATCCCTGCAATAATATCTACATTGGCTAATTTACTTTTTGAATCAAAGGATGCAGGAAATTTAGCAGATACACCAGGATTAATTTGTATCAAACCAGCTTGATAGACTACTATGTAGTTGGGGGATATATATATGCCTAAATGACTTGGAATATCAATTCTTCCAAATGTTTTGATCACCGGTGGTAAATTTTGGGTTTGGCCTTCAACCAATGACTCATTGGGGCTGTTGAGTTGATACCCAGACAAGCCGAGCGAAAGGTTCTTTCTTCTTCTTTTCTTTTTGCCAAACTGAGCGTTATAACTAACACCTACTCCTACATCTGGCATGATGCGAGTAGCCATTAGGTCTTCCTCTCCTGTAGCTAGAGATGGGTCTAATCCAGACCCTGGTCTATATTGATTGCCCCAACCTGCTCCTATGTTAGCCTGTTTTTGAATAAATCCAAGCATCATCCCAAAGCTAACGTACTTTTCGTTTTTACTCTTTAGCGGAAGGTTGTATGCAAAGCTTGCATTGGCTCCTGTATTCTTCACCAAGCCATTTGCTGCATTATCATTCACCAATGAAAGACCTATCCCGCCCCAATTTTCCATTTTTTTTGTCCTGCTTGTTAAAGGATGGATCAAGGAAACTTGTGTAGATGTATAAGCTTCTGAAATGCTGGTCCACTGACTCCTATGTACTCCACTTATAGACAAATGCTCTTCTGCTGCTGCAAACGTAGGGTTGAGATATAATCTGGAGGCAAAGAACTGAGAAAACTCAAAGTTCTGTGCTCTAAGTCCTTGTCCTGACAGCACGAAAAGGCATAGGAATAGTATTTGTCGGTATGATGCGTGACTGATGCTACTCATCTAAAAAGTGTGGCGCTCCCCACAAGATTGATGGGTGTTCCATCAAGAAACTTTCCACTTACAGTATAAGTATAAGCGCCTTGTGGCAATTCATTACCAGAGTTATTCATAGCTCCATTCCATCCTAACTCTTGCACTAATTGTAAGTTGCTGTTTTCAAAAACTACTTGCCCCCACCGGTTGTAGATCATCATCATAAATTCATCCTCAGAGATGTTTGTTCCAAAGATTCTCAGACTTGAATTATTGGAATTGGTGGAGTTGGGTCTAAAAAACTTAGGTATAAAAATTACATTTTGGTCCTGCAAGTTTATGCTGTCTTGTGGTAGGGCAAAAGTAAAAACGGTGATGGTATCTTGTAAACTAGGGCATCCAGATGAATCTATAGCAATAACATAGTATTCTCTATTTCCTAAGGTAGCAACATTTCCAGTAAAGGTTAATACTGGTGTATTTACATCAACTACGTTGATATTCACAGGGCTCCATTCAAATGTATAAGGTTCACCTGCTCCACCACTTGCACTGGCAGTAAATTGCGCAGAATTAAATACCCTTACACTATCAATCTTTGGAGACACTACTACACTAGGTATTGGTCTAGTTCCTAAAGTAACAGAATCGAATTTTTGGCAGTTTGCTTGATCTCTTACTCTCACTATATAGACAAGTGGAGTAGTCAAACTACCAGGAGTAGCAATGGGGTTTGCAGAGGTAGAACTGCTCAACTTATCTAAACCTTGATTCCATAAAAAAGAATAAGGTGGAAGTCCGCCATTTACAACAGCGTTAAGTTGATAATCAGAGCCTTCACAAAGTATTGAATCTTGCTGTGGTATGGAAACTGACAAACTATTGACAGTAACATTGGTATTACCAGTGGTACTGCAACCGACCGAATCAGTCACCGTTACTATGTAATTTATTGAGTTGATTGCAGTTAAGGTTACCGTTGGTCCTTGGGTAGCATTCAACCCTGTACTTGGGGTCCAATTATAGGTGAAAGGTGCCGCACCGCCAGTAGCAGTAGCTGATAAGTTGAAGACTGAATCAGGACAAACTGCAGGATTCTGAGGCGTGATAGATACATTTATTGGAGGCGCCACATTTATTGTCACAAATGCCGTATCTGCATTGCACTGAAGTATCGAAGCATCCCTCACAATTACTCTATAGGTAGTAGTTGCAGAAGGTGTAGCTACAGGATTGGATATAGTAGGATTATTAAGTCCACCTGAAGGTGTCCAAGTAGTTTGATAAGGTGGTGTTCCAGAAACCACGGACGAATTTAACAACGCAAAAGTTCCTGAACATATAGAGGTATCATTTGATGCTGTGATTTGTGGACCTGCTGTAATAGAAACATTTACTGAATCGGTAAAACTGCATGATAAGGTTACTACTACCCTGGTTTGCCTCATCCAATAGATTCCTGGAGTCGTGACACGTATAAAAGTATCCGTGGCTCCAGTATTCCAAAGCTGAGAACCCAGCCCCGTACCAGGAATAGTACCTAAAGCGGGTCTTCGAATAGTTGCAGTATCCCCGCTGCATAGTGCTATATCTGGTCCCAGAGAAAATCTAGGGGTAAGAAATTGCCTTACAAAGATGCTGTCACGGTAAGAAACATTATTTGAATCGGTGGCAATGACAAAGTAATAGAAACCTAAGTTAGGAACTGAATCAAGTAACAATGTATCTGCGAAAGAAAGTGAAGTTGTATCGAATTCTATAAACCAACTATAATTATTAAATCCAGATGTTGCTCTCAATATCAATTTATCCCCTTCACAGAAAGTAGCGGAAGAACCATTCAAAATATTAAGCTGCGCCAAAACAGGAAAGTAAGAAACCTGCAAGGTAAAACAAGTTACAAAAAGAAATTTTAGAAAGCCTACTTTCATAGAATAAGCAAAATTAGGCAATACACATACAAAAAGCTAAAATTTTAGGTGTTCGAGTATGAACACCTAAAATTGATTTTTTTATCTAATCAGTGTCACACTGCCTTGCTTCTTGAAGGGTCCTGCAAATTCACTTTCGATTCCTTTATACGTAACAATGAAAGGATAAGTACCTGTAGGCATTTCTTCTCCTTTATAAGTGCCATCCCAGCCCTCCGTGATGTCTGTGGCATAGAAGATTATTTCACCCCATCTGTTGAAAATGGTCAGTGAAAAATCACTGAAATATTCTCCAAACAACCTGAAGAAGTCATCCTTACCATCACCATTGGGAGTAAAGCCCGAGGGTGTAAAAATCCTAGGTGAGCATCTATCAAAGACTAGAATACTATCCGTAGCAGGGCAGTTGGCCTCATTGAAAACGGTGACCGTATAATAACCTGAATCCGTGGCATAGAAGGTAGATAGTGTATCTGTACTGTCAGCACCAAACCCAAACCATTCATACCGCGCAAAACCTGAAACATTCAAAGCAACACTGTCATCATCTGCTTTACAGAATTTGATGCTTGCAGGTAATACCAATTGAGGTAAAGGACTAAAGATTAACGTGGCACTGTCTTCATCAAAGCATTGGTCAATAGCAAATCTTACAGAGTATATTCCGGGTGTCGTAGCCCTGTAAATACTGTCGCGTTCACTTTCAATGGCAAGCCCTTCGGTAAACCAAGTATATACACCAGAAGATAGATTTAAGCTATCATAGTTGATAGGTGTGCCATTAAGAACAACTGGTAGGCCTTGACAACCTGTAGTGTCATTGAGTACCACCTCAGGCCTGATCGTAGTAGACAATACTATGGTATCTCGTCCTATACATCCATAACTGTCTGTAATTAAGACTTGAAACACTTGGTTTACACTTGGGGTGTCATTGCCCAATGTATCAAAGAAGAAGGTGGTATAGGCTAAGGTATCTCCCAAACTGGTCCATATATATTGAGCACCCGGGAATGCTGTGGTAGCAATCGTCACATCACTACCCACACAAACTGTCCTATCTGAGCCATTTGGCCGCGGAGGAATCACCACATTGGTGCTGGCATCTGTAAAGCACTGGTCAAAGAAATACAGTATCCTATGAATGCCGGGTTGTTCGAGTTGCAGTGTGCTGTTGTTGGCTCCTAATATGATAGAATCATTTCTAAACCATAAGAAGGTACCTGCCACTCCAGGCACGTTGGCTACATTACTGTTGATGAGTAATGAGGTGTCAAAACAGAAGCTTGTGTCCATGTTAAATGTAGGCGGATTGATCCCAAACAATCGTATGGTGTCTGTTGTAACACATCCTCTTGAGTCTTGAGCAGTTACCACAAATCCCGTATCATTTGAAACGGTAACTACTACATTATGGCTGTTGGAAATAATCAGTCCGTTCAGGGTACTCCATCTGTATTGATTGCCTGTTTCTCTGAATGAAGTCAACAGTACATTACTACCTCTACACACGGTCTTGTCCAACCCTGCATCTGCAAAGGGTGGTGGTGCTATCCCAACTACCATATCGCTGTTGGCTCCAGGACAAGCTCCAGTGGGGATAGAGGTAAGTGTAAACTCTATTCTCTGTAAAGTGAAATCCGAAGCTGATGGGAAGTAGAAAGGTGTCAGCTGTTGTGGACTTGGAGAGAACACTCCTGTACCATTGGTAGTCCATGAGCCTCCTATGGCGTTTTGTATACTTCCTTGCAGTTGGATAGATCCGTTTTGCACGCACAAGGAGCTTGGTCCTGTATTCACTACAGGAAGCCTTTGAAGCGTGTAGATTACGGAATCTGTCTTTGCTTTACACTTTCCGGGAGCAGAGGTAAGTCTAAAAATGATTGAATTTCTTAGCCTATCATCTAGGGATATGGCGTACGTAGGGGAAAGTACATCTTCCGATGGGGCAAACACTCCTGTCCCGTTTGTCGTCCATGAGGTATTCAATAGTTGATCTATCGTTCCGTTTAATTGTATTTGAAGTGCATCTTCGCATACTGCTAAATCAGGTCCAGCTTCTACTTTAGGTGCTTCCACAAACCTTACGATCTTGTTGTCGCTTACGGACTGGCAAAGTCCATTTCCTGTAGTATTTGCGGTAAGTACTACAGCTCCAGCAAATTTATCTGCCGCACTTGGCAAGTAAAAAGCATTAGGAGAAGTAGCCGTAGGCAAGATGATACCAGTACCTGTACTCAACCATTGTACACCATTGGCTCTAGCAAAAGTAGCACTGATGGGAATGGAATCTTGATCAGAACATATCTCTTCAGGTACCGTAATGCTGATTTCTGGTACACGTAAAATTCTTAAAATCTTCGTATCACTTACTGGAGAGCAAGTTCCATTCCCATCGGAAGTTAAGGTAAGACCTACCTGCCCTGCTTGTTTGTCACTCGCAGAGGGCTGATAAACTGCATTAAGGGTAAAGGCATTGGGTACAAATGTTCCTGTGCCTGTAGTAGTCCACACACCTCCATTGGCAACAGTAACAAAGCCACTTAGCTGTATAAAATTTGCATCTGCACAAATGGTATCATTCAATCCCGCATCCACTGTAGGTGTAGGGGTAAACAATACTCTGATGCTATCTATTGTGCTGTTACAAACATTGGTTGGTAGAGAGGCAAGTCGAATGAATATAGAGTCACTTGCAATATCAGCTGCACTTGGCTGATAAAACCCATTGAGGGAGGTATTGGAAGGAAGGAAAATACCTGTACCTGTAGACGACCAAGTGCCTCCAGGTGCATTCAATATCAATCCATTCAAGTTGATAAGCTGAACGTCTCTACAAATTTCTATATCAAATCCAGCATTTACGACCGCAGCAGGTTCTGTGTTGAAAGTAATGGTAGCAAAAGCAGCTGATGAATCGCAAGGAGCATTTCCTGTAGAAACTAAATACACTGTAACAGCATTGGCCGCTAAATCTGAGGCAGTAGGAAAGTAACGAGGTGTCAGAATAGTATCGTTGTCGAAAGTCCCTGTACCTAGGGTTTTCCAGCGCACACTTGGTGTGTTTACTGAAGTGCCAGACAACTGGATAAAAGGCTCATTTCTACATACATCAGTCGGAGCTGATGCCGTTACCAGGGGCACTCGTCTAATGCGAACAACTGTACTATCGAATGCCGCCCTACAAGTGCCATTTCCAAGGGTAGTAAGTCTAAAGAATATGCTGTCACTAGCTCTATCCGCTACAGAAAGCGCATATATAGGATTCAATTGGAATGGATCTGTGGAGAAAGAACCTGAGCCTGTAGAACTCCATGACACTCCCTGAGCAACTGTGATAACCGAACTGAGATTTACTGTTGTACTTGTCTCACAAATTACTTGAGCAGGACTGATAGTGGTGGTAACTGTTGGCGTCAAATTAATTCTAACAGTATCTGAAACCTGCCTACAAATTCCCGTCCCTGTTGTGGTGGCAATTAACTCTACAAATCCTAAGTTTCTTTCAGCTATTGTAGGTGTGTAAAAAATACTGAAGTTGTTTGGTCCATTCAGTGGTAGTGGCGTTACAGAACCTACTTTCCTCCAAATAGCACCTCCAGCTTGGGTAGCGGTGGCCTGAAGCAATAGGCTGTCTACATCCCTACAAATGGTAATGTCAAACCCAGCAAAAATAGTGGGTGCAGGATTGATGAATAGGGTAAGCTGGTCTGATTGGCTGCTACATGCCGTAGGACTCGTCACTTGTATCGTAAGTACCACTAGTGAATCTTGAATATCCTGGGCCGAGGGCACATATATGGCATTAGCGGTGATATCATTTGGAATAAACGTACCTGTGCCGCTGGTAGACCAAGTCACTGCACTTGCATTGGCAATCACAGGATTGAGCTGCAACCCTGAACTGTCGGCACATATCGTCCGATTGGGACCTGCATTTACTGTAGGGCCAGGTAATATCCTTAGCAAAAGCGTGTCTATAACAGGTGGACATGCCCCTGAAGCCGGTGAAACTAAAGTTAACAGCACTTGTTGAGCTGCTATCTCCCCTGCGGTAGGTTGATACGTGGCATTTAATACATTCCTTGAAGGACTGAATGTGCCAAGTCCTCCCACCCAACTTCCGTTTGCACCTGAGCCATTCAGCAGGTATGGAAAATCATTGGTGCAAACTGTATCTATTGGGCCACCTGCATTGATTACCAGAGCCGTGGAAAACTGTATATTCAATGTATCAAATGCCGGGAAGCAAGTATTGTTCCCATTGGCTTGATACACAAGTGATACTAATCCAGCTGCAGTATCTGCTTGACTTGGGAAATAAAAACCACTTGCAGAAAGATTTGATGGTTGGAATGTTCCAGAACCTAGTGTGGTCCAGAACCCATTAGGTGAATTGGTAGATTGTGCAAACAGTGGCAAGCTGTCCAAAGAAGCACAGACTTGGTAGTCCTGCCCTACATTCACTGTGGGACTTTGTGTAATAGCCAACACCATCCCATCAGATACATTGGCGCATATACCGTCTGTGACAGTGCGAATGGTGAAAAACAAGGTGTCCAATAATCTATCAGCTACAGAAGGTTGATAAAATATAGATGCCGTTGCCGTATCACTCAATATTCCTGAACCATTTGTAGTCCATTTTACTCTTAATGCGTTTGCGAATGTACCTGTGATATCTACCGATTCATCATCAGAGCACATTTGCTTATCAATGCCCGCATTAACTGTAGGTGGGGCTACTATTCTTAGCGTCAGGCTGTCTTCTATAGGATTACATACAGTATTCAGTGTAGTTACGCTTCTTATTGTAACTACAGTATCCAATAGACCTGGTACGTAAAACACTGTGTCACTAAGCGCATTTGGTAAAAATGATCCGGTACCTGTACTAGTCCATGACACCCCTCCTGCATGGGCATAGTTTGCTATTAAGCGAACTCCAGGTGCTGTCTTACAGATAGATGTGTCATTCCCAATATTTAGAGTAGGTAGTGGGTTGATTGTGATCAACATACTATCTATTCTTGGCTTACAGATTCCAGTGCCAGTAGTTTGTAAATACAGCTTTACCAAACCGTTATTACGATCCGCGACACTCGGGAAATAATTGGCATTTAGATCTGTAGCAAATGGAGTAAAGCCTCCTGTGCCTAAAGTAGACCATACTACACCCGATGCATTAGTAACAGTACCAGAAAGCGAAACGCTATTTTGACTTCGACAAATGGTCTGACTTGTTCCTGCATCTATTGTTGGGGCTGTTCTAAAATATAGATCATAGCTTCTTCTGGTAGTATCGCAAAGTCCGTTGCCAGTAGTGCTGAACGTAAACCTCACTTGACCAGCAGCAATATCTAGATTTGAAGGAATATAACTTGTGTTGAACCCTGTATCACTAGGTGTGAAAATTCCTGTACCTGAGCTATTCCAAATGCCGCCTGTAGCTACTGTTACAACTGCGGATAGTGGAATGCTGGGCGTATCGCTACACACCAAAGTGTCTCCAACGAATTGAATATCGGGTTTTGGAGTGAGTGTGATTATGATGGTATCTATCGGAGGAGGTACGCAAGGTCCATTACCAGTACTGGAGAGAAACAATCTTGCAAAGCCATTCAAGCGATCAACCGTGGTAAATACATAATTAGGGTTGGCAACAAAACTGTTCGGAAAGAAACTTCCGTTGCTGGCACTACTCCAACTTACTCCTCCCGCATTTTGTACCGAGCCATTTAAGGAAGTACTTAATTTATCCTCGCATACATCATAGTCACCACCTGCATTGATGATTGGGGCGCGTATAATTCTGACCAATAAGGTGTCTCGTTTTGCTACGCATTGCCCTGTGCCTGTAGTAGTGGCAAAAACCAAAATACTGTCTCGTTGCCTGTCTGCAAAGGTGAGTTGATAGGTAGGCGTGGGACTGGTGTTAGAAGGGGAAAACGAACCAGTACCATTTGAACTCCACAAAACTCCTGTAGCATTGGTTGTCAATGCACTTAAAGGCAGTGTAGTTGTGGTTTCACAAATCTCTACATCTAAGCCAAGGCTCAATTCGGGCTCTGGGGTGAAGGTAACAATCAAGGAATTGGAGTCTGGATTGCAAATTCCATTGCCAGTTGTAGTTAGCCTCAAGGAAACAAATTGAACTTGCTTATCCTGAGCACTAGGGATATATCTCGCATTCAAGGAAGTAGCATTGGGTACAAATATCCCTGTGCCTGTACTCAACCAAACTCCGCCTGTCGCATTAAATACCTGACCTAGCAATTGAACGGTATCACGATCTGCACATAAGGTCTGATTGGGGCCAGCAATGGCTCTTGGTCTTTTTGTTAATGTCATCAATACTGAATCTTGGGCTGGGGCACATGTCCCATTTCCCAATGTGGTAATAAATAAGCGCACACTTCCAAAGGCTGTATCTGCCTGTGAGGGGAAGTACCTAGAAGATGGTGTATTGGCGGTAGGTGAAAATATGCCCGATCCTGAGGTACTCCAGATTACTCCTTGGGCATTTGAAAAGGTTCCAAAGAGTTGAATATTGTTTACATCTGAGCAAAATGACTGAGGAGAACCTGCACTTGTAGAAGGTGCATCTTGTAAGTCTATATTGATCGTATCTCTGTTGGGTTGGCAGCTTCCATTTCCCGTGGAGCTTAAAACTAAAACAACTCGCTGAGCTGTTCTCTCTGCTGGGGTTGGTAAATAGCCTGCATTTAATGTAGTAGCGTTTGGCGTGAACACTCCCCCGCCAAGGCTGGACCATAATCCTCCCGTGGCTAATGTCACAGCACCATTTAGTTGAATAGTATCTACTGTCTCACATACATCCTGGTCGGGGCCGGCATTGGCTACCACACTAGGATTGATAGTAACCCTTACAGAATCTCTTACTACGCCACAACCGTTTGCTGGAGGAACAGACAATACCAAATTGACATTGCCATTTAATTTATCTGTAGCAGATAGAATGTATCGTCCTTGAGGGGTGTTTGCATTGGGGGTGAAGGCTCCTGTACCTGTAGTAGTCCAAACACTGAAAGGCGAATTTGTTACTGTTCCGTTAAGTTGAATCGTGTCTGTTTCAGCACACACCACTATGTCTGAACCGGCATTTATAACTGGGCCTTGAAGTATCGTGAAGAGTACCGTATCTGTAACCTGAATGCAATTAGGATTTGGGTTTGTAACCAATCTAAGTCTCACAAATCCATTCAAAACTTCTGCCGCAGATGGGGTATATCTTGCATTAAGTGTTGCCGAATTGGGGGTAAAGCTCCCGTTACCACCAAACCAAGTAGCCGCACTGCCTGATCCTGCCAATTGTATGGGAAAATCACTGGTACATACCGTACGGTCTGGGCCAGCATTCACCACTGGATCTGCTGTAAACGTGATGACCATACTTGATGAATCAGCATTGCATAATCCATTTCCTGTAGATATAAGGGTAAGCACTACAAACCCATTTAGTCTATCTGTAGCACTAGGTAGGTAGTTGGCATTTAGCACATTGACATTAGGGCTGAATGTACCTGATCCTGAGGAAACCCACCTGCCACCTGTGGCGCGTATCACTGAACCATTTAAAGTCACACTAGGCAATCCCCCACACACGGTTTGATTAGGACCTGCATTGGCTACAGGGCTTTGGGTGACTTGAATGGTGGCCGTAGACTGTACAGGATTACAATTTCCATTTAGTCTCGTCTCGGCTGTTATGGTAAAGCTACCTGCTAAAATTTCGCTCGCTGTAGGGATGTAAATTACATTTACAGAGTCTGAATTAGGAATAAAGCTACCTCCATTTCCGATCCATCGTACGCCTCCTGCTACAGTGAAGCTAGCACTCAGGTTTACTGCTGAATTGTCTTCGCATACAGCAGAAGGTGCTGAAATTGAAACGGTAGGAGCGTTAACAAAATTAATACGCACCGTGTCAAAGCTCGGATCACAAAATCCATTTCCTGTGGTTCTGAATCGTATGTCCACAAAACCCGCATTCAGCTCGTTCTGATTAGGAGTGTATGTTACATTCAAATTGTTTCTTCCAGGGGTAAATGTTCCACCACCGCCTACCCATCGGCCACCTCCTGCATTGGATACTGTACCTGAAAGGGATACAACTGCATTGTTTTTACACAAGGTCTGATCTGGTCCTGCATTTGAAACGGGGCCAGGCAATACACGGATTTGGATGGAATCTGATACTGGAAGACAATTGTTATTTAATGTGTCTGTGGTTAATGCTAATGTTAGTCCGCCTGCTGTAACTTCTGCTGGTGTAAGGGAATAAACAGTAATCAATGAATCCTGACTTGGATTGAACACTCCAGAGCCATTACTCCAAAAACCTCCACCCCCTCCTGATACTACTCCATTCAACTGTACGACTGGGTTATTGGTACAGACATCCACAATCGCAGGGCCTGCATTTACAGAGGGTGGGTTTACAAAATTGATGGTCAATGAATCATTCAAGCCAGGGCATGTGACTGTATTTACTCTGAAAAATAATTTTACCGAACCATTTGTAAGCTCTTGTGCAGTAGGTAAATAGGTTACATTGAACTGATTGGGTGGTATCGGAGTAAATGTACCACCTCCGCCTGACCATAGTCTTGAAGCAGTAATTCCACTCAAAGAAGAACCTGTAAGCGTAACTAAAGGATTGTTCCTACAGACACTTTGATCTGGACCAGCTTCCGCTCTTGGAGCTTGGCCTATGATGACTTGTATACTGTCACGCGTAGGAGTGCAACCTGCGCCTGACGTATTTAAGTACAGGAAGATAACTGTTGAGGCAATATCGATGGGGCCTGGCTCATACGTTGCATTTAATGTGCTGGCATTGGGGAAAAATGTGCCATCGCCTAATGAAGACCAAAATCCAGTAGCCCCCATAGAGACACTTCCATTTAAATTAACCGTTGGATTGGTCTCACATACATTGACATTTGCCCCTGCATTGGCCACTGGAGATGGGGTAATGGCAAATTCCACGGTGTCACTGACTGCTGCGCAACCACTTATTCCTGTAACGGTATAAGCCAATCTAAATGTCCCATTGGCACTATCAGTACTAGTAATGTTGTATGTTGCATTTGGATCATTGGCATTTGGAGAAAATGTTCCTGAACCTCCAGACCATATCCCTGGAAGACTAGGGCTTACAACAGCGCTGAGTGCAATGGTCTTTTCAAAATCACACACCAAGCGGTCTACTCCGGCATCTACAATTGGCGGATCTATAAAGGTAATAGTTAGGGTATCTGATTCGGGTTGGCAAAAGCCTGAACCTATTGAGGTTAGAATTAAATTAACCTGCCCAAAAGCAATCTCTGCAGCAGTTGGTACATAGATCGCATTTAAAGTGCTGTCGTTTGGTGTAAAGGAACCAGAGCCCCCTGACCAGCGACCCCCTGTGGCTACAGATGGCGGTACTCCTATTACATTGACCGAACCACTCAATTGAATTTCAGGATTGTTCTTGCAAACCTGGGTATCGCCTAAGGCCAATACAACTATAGGCTCAATAATATTAATTAGCACGCTATCTATCGCAGGGACAACACAAGGCACTACTCCATTGGTAAAAAACTTTAAATACACACCACCTGTGTCTATCTCAGCTTGACTTGGTATATAAATAGAATTTACAGCGGAACTATCTGGAAGGAAAATCCCCGTTCCTCCAGCCCAAAAAGAACCAGCGCCAACTCCTGAGCCTGATAAATTTACCGAAGGATTGTTGTAACAAACCGTAGATCCAGGTCCTGCATTGGAAGTAGGTGGAGGAGAAAAGTTGATTTGAATGCTGTCGGTCTGGGGAGGACAGCCTATAGAATCATTGGTGGAAGTAAGCCTGATGATAAGGGAACCATTGGGAACTACATCTCCAGGGCCAAAAATATAGGTACCGATAAGTGATGAATCGTTGGGTAAAAATGATCCAGACCCATTTGTAGTCCAGCGCCCTGTTACTGAGCCTATCGTTACAGAACCGTTTAGAGGTATCTGGCCGTCTGTTGCACAGATTGAAGTATCATTGGGTATAGCAGGAGGATTGAAGAAGTTGGCATCTACTAATGTTATTGAATTAGGTATTGAGGCATTTGAGGATTGAATACTAGCAAACCACCAAGTATTGATAGAACGCAAGTCACCCCAAAAAGTCCTTGGCGTGATTCCATCAGGGGCAATATTTCCGCTCCACTTGTGACAACCTGTAGGATCAGTACATCCAATAAAAGGATCTCTCGTACCTCCAGCAATCAAAGTATCATCCCAATACAATCGAGGTTGAGGACCAAGTGGCCTTACTAATTGTACTCTATACCCATCCGGGTGATTCTCTACATCATAAAGAGGAAGGTGCGTAAGACCATTATAATAATCTACTGTGATAGGGATCACTGTTCCTGGAAGAACCAATTGCCCCAGACCATTTAAACTATTCCATGGAACGCAATTAAGCCCACTATCCACTTGAGTTGTGATTAATACATCGGCAGAATTTTCTTGATATTCAGGTATTCCATTAAGCTCAAGAATGATATCAACAGTACCAGCTTTATTTACAAATACATTTAGACAACGATTCTGGGGGTCACAACCTGTGATTGTGGGTGGCGCGGTGATGTCACCCAAAACCCCTGTAGGAAAGCAAGAAGAATCAGGATCATTCAGAAAAATAGGATATTCCGGAAAGGTAAAGTTTCCAGCCCTAGACCTTCTGTCATTGATTATGTTTCCTGTGTTGGTGCAGCCTCGAGAGTTGGCAGAAACAATAAACCCAAATGGCTGCATTCCTCCAAAATCCAAACGAGTAACTACCCCATCGGGTGCATACATAAACATATTGGCCCTATATCTATTGGTAAATGAACCAGTGGTTAGATCCCATGCTCTAGACCATAAGCGGCCTAGCCTAATCGTATTTGTTGCGATTGTAGCAACAGTAACATCGAAAAGTTCAAATCGTCTATTTACTACTTGTACTGTATTGGCATTATTTGCATTAAATTCTATATAATAGTTTCCAGTTAGCGTTGGTGTATATTGTAATGCGTTGTAGCCCCCTGCTCCTACCACTGCTGCAGGTCCGGCAACCGCTTGCGCATAATTGTTAATGAGTCCAGGGCCCGGTGCTGTAGGGATTTGAACAGGTCCAAAAACAATATTGCCATTTGGATCCCTTAATCTTACAAAAGTGGGTTGTGTAATATTAGTGGTTCGTACTCCAAAGTAAATTCTCTCACCAGGATTGCAAATGTTGATATAAAGTCTCTGATTAGAGTCTGCGGAATAGGTCATAAACCTACGCTGTGGCTGTGTTGTAGGATCCCATATCTGCATAAAGCCTGCGTCCCCGGCAGCGGGTCTAAGTTCTCGTGTGCCTTCTGAATAGGACTGAAAGACAGAAAGGGTAAAAAAGCAATAGAGAAATATAAATCTCAACTTGCTTAGTAATTTACTCGGTTCGGTTTCCATACGGTCTGCAGTTAGTTTCAAGTTTACCTCTAAAAATAGTTTCTTAGAGATACTTTTATAAAACCCTAATACGCTTGTGAGTAAATTTTGGTTGGAACAGTTGGAAAGAACTCTTGTTTTAATCAAACTAAATGTTGTATTCTTCATGTTTAGATATAGTCCCTACGATTACGAGCTTTGATTTCGGTTTAAAATGCTTTTGAGGATTTCCAATTTCAGAAACTCATTTATGATTTAGTTCTAGATTCTCAATTTGCTACAAAAGGTAAACAATTTCTCCTGTCTCAAAATGCCCCACAAGGTACATATTTATCATGATATCAAAATCGAATGCTTAATAACCCAAATCGAATTTGAACCAATTTTGCATACCTTTACCCTTAATTCAGTATACATCATCGGCCTTATCTCTTGATCAAATTGAAACTAAACAAAAAAACTAATTCAAAAGGCATACTTGTTTCTATGTTGTTTCTTGCTCTAAGCATGGCACCATATAAGTGTGCACTAGCCCAAGATATTCAGTTCAGTCAGTTTTATACCGCTACTCTTTATGTAAATCCAGCTTTTGCAGGATCTATGCATCAGAGCAGGGCTATGTTTCATCAGCGTGTACAATGGCCACAGCTTGAGGCAAAATATATCACTTCATTATTCTCTTACGACAACTTTATCGATAAGTATAATAGTGGAATAGGTATTATGGCTATTCAGGATTTTCAAGGTGCCAACAACATTAGTTCCTCCGAAGCACATATTTTATATGCCTATGAACTGAACCTAAGCCGTACCTTTAGTTTTAGAGCAGGGTTTCAAGGAGGAATTATGTCACGCCAAATCAATTACAACAAGCTTTCTTTTCCAAGCCAATTCAATAACCAAGGATTCCAAGGTGGAGATATATCGGCCAATATTGGGGATGAACGTGTAAACTTTTTTGATGTTTCTACAGGTGGATTGCTTTACAGCGAGCGATTATGGGTGGGTGTAAGTGCACACCATATGAATGAGCCAAACCAAAGTTTTCTAGGTGGAGTTACTCGATTGCCCGCACGTTTTGCCTTTATTGGTGGATACAAAATTTATTTGGACAATACTGCAAATACCTCACTCAAAAGAAGAGCTGACCATCGAGAAGTGTCTATTACTCCTACCTTTCACTACAAATTTCAAGGCAAATCTGATCAGCTTGACATAGGCTTGTACGGAACCTACAATCAAATATTCGGGGGTGTTTGGTACAGAGGACTTCCTTTCAAAAGGATTGAGTCTTTTCTACCTAACAATGAGTCCGTTGTTTTCATAGCTGGTGTATTTTATAAGAGATTTAGATTTGGCTACAGCTATGATGCTACGGTATCCAAACTCACAGAGGTGCGTACAGGGGGATCACATGAGATCAACTTAACCTACTTCCACAAACCCAAACCAGCGAAAAGGAAACTTAGAAAGGATATCCCCTGCCCTCCTGGAGCAGGCGAATAATAGAACTTTAGAATCAATAGAAGTTGAATCGCCCTTCGTGCTTTTCAATGGCCGAATTTGCCTTCTTTACATTGAGCTTATTTAGGTTGGCCTGATTCTTCCTCTGAGTCTTCATGTTCTCCTTTTGAATTTTGGATGCATTTGATTGATTATCCTCAATTACATTTTTGGCTTGCTCCTGAAAAATATTGGGAGTCTTTTTCTTAGCCATAGCGGCTTTCATCAACTTGGATTTCCTAGCCTTTTTAGCACGATACATCCTCATGTCGCATGACGAAAAAATCAGAGTTGAAAGTAAAAGAAGTGATACAAGCTTTTTCAAAGGAAGTATTTAGATGCTGTAAAGATGGACAGAAAATTAAAAAATAGAAAATTCAATCGTGCAACTGATAAACCCATTCTCCGGCAATCATAGTTTTCATGACATTAACATTCCGTGTTTGTGTTCCCTGTTCAACCATAATATCAGATTCCAACACCACCAAATCAGCTTGATATCCTATAGCCAGCTTCCCTAATCGGTGGTCTTCAAAAGCAGCATAGGCTGCGCCTAATGTCATACAATCCATTGCTTCTTTACTTGAAAGGGCATTGCGCTTTTGGAATCCATTATCAGGAAAGCCTGAAGCGTCTTGCCTAGTAACTGCAGCATGAAATCCATACAAAGGATTGATGTCTTCAACCGGAAAATCTGATCCGCATGCTAAGATGCCTGCCTCATCCAACAATTGTCTATAAGCATAGGCATATGAAATTCTCTCTTTCCCGAGCCTTTCTTCTGCCCAGTACATATCGGAGGTGCAGTGTGTAGGCTGCACAGAAGGAATGATTTTATGTTTACCAAAAATGGAGAAATCCTGTGGATGTATTACTTGCGCATGCTCAATTCTCCATCTAAGAGGATTGCCTGAAGAAATCACCTCCGCATAGATACCTAGCATCGTTCTATTTGCAGAGTCGCCAATGCAATGGGTGTTTAACTGAAATCCTTGTTGATGGACTTGGCGGGCTATCATTTGCAATTGCTGTGGGGCTTTAAGCAAAAAACCCATAGTTTGAGGCTTGTCCTCGTAAGGATGTAGCAAACATGCACCTCTGGAACCCAAAGCCCCGTCAGCGTAGAGCTTGTAGGAGTCAACCTTAAACCCTTCTTGTTTAATCTTACCTCTTTTGGCGAAAAATTGAATGTTCTCCTGAGAAGCTGAAGCCATAGCATTAAGACGAATTTTAAGCCGCTTATCTTTATAGATTTTTTCAAAAATCAACAAATCTGGCAAGTCCAGTCCCGCATCTGTTAGATAGGTTAATCCTTTAGAAAGCATTTCCTTTTCTGCTTGAAGCAATAAATTTTCTTTGACTTCGGAATCAGGTTTAGGAATGATTTTTTTTACCAAATTCATGGCATTGTCTACAAGTATTCCAGTGACTCTACCTTGGGAAGAAACTACCTCCCCTCCTTCAATTTGAATAGGATTGTCTAGTACTCCTGCCATTTGTAATGCTTTGCTACTCACATAAGCGGCATGACCATCTACTCTCACAAGATATACTGGGATATTTGGAAAAAGACTGTCCAAAAGCGACCGATCAGGAAATTGCTTTTCAGGCCATTTGTTTTGATCCCAACCTCTACCTAATATCCAACTTTGCTCTGGAAATCTTTTTCTATGTTCTTTCAGGCGATCTGCCAACTCAGATATCGACTCCACTCCTACCAAATTAGCCTCCAACTTACCTAAAGCATACCCTAGAAAGTGACAATGTGCATCGTGAAATCCGGGATAAACTGCTTTACCATTAAGATCTAAGGATGGAACTGAGTGATACTTTTTGAGCAACTCTTTTGAACTACCCAAAGCTTTGACAATGCCATTATCAATATATATGGATTCTACCTTTTCATTGCCTCCGTCCGAGGTGTAAATGTTGCCATTAAAGAGCAACAGCTTTTGCCCAAATGCTATTGGAAGAAAATGAAAACATAGAACTACACTTAATACAAGTTGCTTGTTCATAGTTGCTCAATCAAATCTTAGATGCTTTACCGATTCACCCGAAAATTCTAACTCTCGAAGCGCATCAATCCCAATTTCAAGGTGTTTTTGCGCAAAACTTTGGGTTACTATTTTATCACTTAACTCAGTTTTAACACCTTCGGGGATCATAGGATTGTCAGAAACTAACAAAAGCGCCCCGTGAGGAATCTCATTGATGAAGCCTACTACAAAAATGGTCGCAGTTTCCATATCTATACCCATAGCTCTTATGCGGGTCAGGTATTTTTTAAATTCTTCATCATGCTCCCATACCCTTCTATTGGTGGTATATACTGTGCCTGTCCAATAATCAAGTTCATGTTTTTTAATCATGGATGAAACGGCTCTCTGAAGCTGGAAGGAAGGCAAAGCTGGTATTTCTGGAGGAAGATAATCGTTGGAAGTACCTTCACCTCGAATGGCTGCAATGGGTAGAATCAAATCCCCAACCTTATTCTTCTTTTTCAAGCCTCCACATTTACCTAGAAAGAGAGCAGCTGTAGGTTTTACAGCGGAAATCAGATCCATCACTGTGGCTGCCATAGCGCTGCCCATTCCAAAATTGATGATAGTAATGTTTTGG
Organism: Cytophagales bacterium; assembly: GCA_036735585.1. Lineage (GTDB taxonomy): Bacteria > Bacteroidota > Bacteroidia > Cytophagales > JAIYAX01 > JAIYAX01. Next base: position 27,460 of record DAINOB010000001.1, read on the forward strand.
TAGGTGGCTGTTTGCATAGGTCGATCTTTACCCAAAACAGGCACCTCAAACTTATCAGCAAACATATCTACGTAGTTGATGAAGTTTGTTAAGAGAATGTACTTACCAAAGGATTCTAAGGGAGTCCCTGTATATCTAGGAAGCCAATTCTCTACTATTTGGTTTTTATCAATCATAGGAAGTAGTTGGGTACTTGCAGATATGCATAGATTTGAAAGATGATTCCTCTGAATTTCCCCAATGTGGATTGCAAAGTTAAATTTTCTGAGAGCAGAGCTTACATTTTCGATGCACTTAGGAAAAAATATATTCTAATGACACCGGAGGAATGGGTGAGGCAACATTTGATTCACTGGCTTTACACCCACTTAGGCTACCCCAAATCTTTAATGCAAATTGAAAAAGGCTATATAAACCCAAAGAATTTAAAAAGACGAACCGATCTACTTGTAAGAGATACGCACGGGAATGCACTTCTACTTTGTGAATGCAAAGCGGCAGAAATATCACTCAATGAAATTTCTGTAAGGCAAGCGGTAGTCTATAATGAATTCTATAATGCTCCCTGGATTATGGTAACCAATGGGTTGAAACATGTATATCTTCACCGTGATCAAAAACTAGGAAAATACGTCCAATGGAAGCAATTGCCTACTTTTAGCCAGTTAATTGAAAAATAATATTCGTATGGATTTAAAAGGGTTGCCTTTATGGCCTTTCATTTTTTTGCTCTTAGTCTATGTGGCAGGCATGTTCATCGATATTATGGATGTAGACGCATCTCAATATGCCTCTATGTCAAGAGAGATGCTAGAAACAGGTGAATACTTGAAACTTTACAATAGATACCAAGATTACCTGGACAAACCCCCACTCCTGTTTTGGGTATCTTCTTTATCATTTAAGCTACTTGGGATATCTAATTTTAGCTATAAACTGCCCACTGTTCTTTTCACGATAATAGGACTATGGTCTACTTTCAAGCTTGGTTCACTTCTTTATAATCCACGCACGGGTTACTATGCAGCACTGGTATTGGGTACTTGTCAGGCATGGTTTCTAATCAATCATGACATAAGAACTGATACCATTCTTGCTGCAAGCACCATTTATGGATTGTATCATTTGATTCTTTTCGACAAAACTGAGAAGCTTCAATTTTTAGTTTTGGGAGCTATTGGTGTGGCAGGAGCGGTCCTTACTAAAGGTCCTATTGGCCTAATGGTTCCTGCCTTGGCAATGGGTACTGATTTTATAGCACGCAGAGCATGGGGTTCTATTTTTCGCTGGCAATGGCTCTTGATGTTGGCGATAGTTGGCCTTTTGATAAGTCCATTTTTGTATGGTTTGTATGAACAATTTGATAGATCACCAGGAAAGGTAATCAACGGTATGGTTATCGATTCTGGCATCAAGTTCTACTTATGGACCCAAAGCTTTGGAAGGCTTACTGGTGAAAATGCCTGGAGAGACAATAGCACCGTATTCTTTTTTACCCACACCTTTTTATGGTCATTTCTGCCTTGGTCTGTTTTTTACTTACTAGGGCTTTGGGATCAGATCAAAACTATAATAAAAGGCAAGTCTGATTCTATCTTACCTGAGTTGTTCACTCTAGGTGGGTTTATCCTTCCCTTTATCGCATTTTCGCTATCCAACTACAAGCTGCCACACTACATTTATGTCATTTTCCCGCTTGCCGCTATTACCACGGGACGTTATTTATCTATTCTATCTGATGCCGATACCTATAACAACAAAGTGATAAAGACGATGACCATTGTACAAGGAGTACATGTATTTGCTTTTGCTTTGATCGTTGGGCTTTTGTCAATCATTTCATTCCCTGGTATGAGTTGGTGGAAATGGGCATTATTTATAATACTGTGGTCAGGTGCTCTTTATCATTTGTTTAAAGACAAAAGCTTCATTGGTCGGTGTATTCAGGCATCGGTTTTAGCCATTCTAGCAGTAAATTGGGTGCTCAATACACATGTGTATCCAGCCCTTTTACAATACCAAAGCTACAAAGTAGCAGCGCTCAAAGTAAGGGAGATGAATGTAGCACCTCAATATTTTATGACTTTGGCGGAAAGCTTGCACAGTATGGACTTTTATAGCAGGAGAATAGTTACTGATCTCTCCAGTGTAGATATGCTGAGAGAAACAATGATGAAACAAGACAGTCTTTACTTGTATACCAATAGTGACCGTCTGAGTGAAGTTAAAAGCTTAAATAAATGGAAAGTAACTGTGATCCAAGAAATGGACCACTTTCATGTCACTCAGCTTACGTTGAAATTCTTAAACCCAAGCAGAAGGTCAGCAGAAGTGAAAAAGAGATATTTAGTAAAGGTAGAAAAGCAAATCTAAAGCACTAAATATCACCCAATTGAGGTCTTATTAAAAGCTCCTCCACTACCGTAGATGCGCTTAAAGAATAACATGCCCATATGCTATCTGCGATATCTTGAGGCTGGATAAAACGTTCTTCAGGTAAATCTACTCCATCCCAACTGCTGGTAAGAACTGCTCCTGGCAAAACACTTGTCACTTTTACTCCTGAGTGTTTGGTTTCTTCTCTCAACACTTTGCTCATGCCCAACAAAGCAAATTTGGTGATTGAATAAGATCCTCCATTGGCATACGCCATAATACTAGCTATGGAGCATATATTAAAAACATGACCTTTCCCTGCTGAAATCATATTTGGAACAATGCCTCTGCTTACATGATAGGCAGAAAATAGATTGGCTTGCATCATATGTTCCAGCGAGTTCTCTTCTTCTGTCAAAATAGAACCAGGTTTAAAGTATCCAGTGTTGTTGATTAAAACATGGATAGGATGTGCGATTGCATGTATAAAATTTAGAAAGTCACTCACTTGAGCCCTCTCTGACAAATCGCAGGCATAGTAGTGAAGTGTTCTGCTGGGAAAGTTTTTCTGGAAATCTTGAATGAGCGCTTTACCGTCTTCCGCATGTCTAGAGCAAGTTATGATATTGTATCCCTTTGAGGCAAACATATTTACGAGGGCAAGACCTATACCACGAGTGCCACCAGTAATAACAGCTGATTGATACATGAGATTTTTAAAACTTGGTCTTTAGAATTTCAGAAGCGATGATGGCTTGCTTGAGAGTTTGAGGATTTTTCAGGAGAACAGAATATATATTTTCTTTTTTCTCCTCATGTTGAAACTCTTTAAATAGCGACCCCCTTTCATAGCTTTCATCAAGACCTGTGGAAGGATTGGTGGACTCCAAGCTTTTATTTTCTGTGTAGTAAGTATCTATTTCAGTCTTACCTGTTTTTGCCTTAATCATCTTCTTTGATGGCAAAGACTGCGCTGAAGGTTTCTTAAATGCTGTAGATCTAGAGGGCAAAGGATCTGAAGCTGGCTTTCGCACTACTACAGGTACAGGCTCCAAGGCTTCTTTTGGCATTGGAGGATTTATTTTTTCGAGTTTCCGCTCTTCCAAAATCTCCTTCAATACCTCTTCAAATGTAGGCGTGGTCTCAGTTCGTTCTTGATTGGGATTCCCCGTATTCTGTGGAGCCTTTTTTCTGGCACCTCTCAATTGAAATATGAAGTAAATAATACCAGCAATAATGTAGAGCCAATTTGAATAGTCTTCCATAAATCAAAAGTAGGAATTATTCCTATTTTTGCCTCCCCCCTTCTAAGCGATGCAGCTCAATACACTAGAAATTAAAGGATTTAAAAGCTTTGGCGACAAAATCGTGATCCATTTTGATCAAGGAATCACAGGTATTGTAGGGCCTAATGGGTGTGGAAAGTCCAACATTGTAGATGCCATACGCTGGGTATTGGGTGAGCAAAAATCAAGAATGCTTCGCTCCGACAAGATGGAGAACGTCATTTTTAATGGCACAAGCAATCGCAAGCCTTCACAATTGGCAGAGGTATCGCTCACTTTTAGCAATACTAAAAACTTGCTTCCTACAGAATACAATCAAGTGACCATCACTCGCAAGTATTACAGAAGTGGTGAAAGCGAGTATTTACTCAATGGGGTTAATTGTAGATTAAAGGACATCACCAACCTTTTCCTAGATACGGGGATAGGACCTGATAGCTATGCAATCATTGAGCTTAAAATGATTGATGAAATCCTGAATGACAAGGAAAATTCCCGAAGATTACTATTTGAAGAAGCCGCTGGAGTTTCAAAATTTAAAATCAGGAAAAAAGAGACCTTCCGAAAACTGGAAGACACCGATGCAGACCTGGCAAGGGTAGACGATTTGCTTTTTGAGATCAACAAAAATCTTAAAAGCCTTGAAAAACAAGCCAGACAAGCAGAGCAATATCTGACGTTAAAAAAGGAATTACGAGATAAATCTATTGAATGGGCGGCTGTTCTGGTTCAAAACGAATCGCATAGACTTGAACAAATCAACCAACGGATAAAAACTGAAAATGACCTAAAAACGAATCTGAGTACTCAGCTTGGTGAGTTGAATAGCAAATCAGAAAAGGTAAAACTAGACATTGTGCATGCGGAGAATCTTGTTGGCTCTAGGCAAAAAACATTCAATGAACAGATCAATAAGATCAGGAATTATGAAAGTGAACGAAAAATAAAAAATGAGCGATTGCGCTACCTCACCGAGCGTAGAGATGCTCTGACAGAGCAAAGAGACTCTGATAAGAAAAGCCTGGAAAGAGCAGAGTTTACGATTAAAAGTTTGCAAGATGAAGCCTATGAAATAACTCAGGCGGTGAAGCTTATTCGCGAAAAAGTGAAACTGCTTGAAGTCAATTATCAAGAAAGTAAAGCTGACGCAGACACGTATGCCAGAGATATGAGTATGCTCAACGATACAGTAAATGCTATCCAGCAAGCATTTTATGAGAAATCAAAAAATCTGGAGCTCTTTCAAATACAGCTCAACGCTACCAAAAACGAACTCGAAAAGACTACAGCGGGCGAACAGCAGAAAAATACTTCCTTGGTAGATTTCACCTCAAAGCTCAAGGAGGTGATAGATCAATTAAAGCTTGAAACCCAGCTATTTGAAGAATTAAATTCTCAAGAAACCGAACTAGACCAAAAACTACTTCAGAAGACTGAAGATATTGAGCAGCTCAAAGAGGATGTAGCCAAACTTAATCGGCAACTAGATCAAAAACAAAACGAGTATAGCCTTACCAAATCCTTGGTGGAAAATCTGGAAGGGTTCCCAGAAGCCATTCGCTTTTTGAAAAAACATGCCGAATGGGGAAAGGATGCTCCTTTGCTATCGGATATTCTTACTTGCCCGGAAGAGTATAAGTTGACTATTGAAAATTTCCTTGAGCCCTACATGAATTATTATGTAGTGGAAGATGAACGGCAAGCCTTACAGGCGGTAGAAATGCTTAGTAACTCCGCAAAAGGAAGAGCCAATTTTTTTCTTCTCAACAAGTTTGAAAAGGTAAAGCAAACCAGTCCTAGTTTCAGCACTCAAGCCACTCCAGCCATTGAGGTTGTAGAGTTTGATTTTGCTTTTAAAAATCTAGTAAGTCATTTGCTTCACAATGTATACCTCACCGATGATAAGGAAACCCTACTCCCTGACCAAGATGATGTGGTGTACCTAAGCAAAAATGCAAGACTTACTCGTAGAAAAAGAAGTATATCGGGTGGCTCGGTAGGTTTGTTTGAAGGAAAAAGAATAGGCAGGGCCAAAAATTTGGAAAAGCTACAGGAAGAAATAAAAAATCTCAATTCGAAGCTATCCAAGCAAAGGAAATTTCTAGAGGAATCACAACTTAAGTGGACTTCACTCAAAGAAAGCAGCCGCAAACAATTGATCGCTCAGAAAAGAGAACATTTATATCAACTGCAGCAAGAGCAGACTGTCTTAAACACGAGACAAGAAGAATTTAAACATCAAATGCTCCATAGTGCCGGGCGTAGAGATGAGCTTATGGAGACTATTCTCACCTTAGAAAATACCATTAGAAAGCTGAGACCAGAAACCGATGAATTGTCTGCTGCACTTCAAAACAGCAGA
>DAINOB010000002.1:0-27100 GCA_036735585.1 Cytophagales bacterium
TCTGTCATTCGTATCAGTTTGATCATCCCTTCAGCGTCATCTACAAAGGGGTGTTGAGGATAATTCTCCATAAAAAATTTAAAAACTTTGATGGACATGGTGGTATCCTGCACATCATGATAGGCGCTGGCTTGATAAAACAACATCATGGCTCTATCTTGAAAGTCTGGGAAATCATGGTAAATATTCCCATATATGGTAATCGCTTTCCTTTTGTCTTTTAGAACTTCTTCATGAATGCGAGCTGCTTTGAATAAGAATTTTGGTGCTAAGGTATCGATGTACGTGTAGCCATACTCTTCCAGATTTTTAGTCAAGTTGAGATGTAGGTCAATCGTAGGTTTTCCAGCCGATTCTGCAAAATCCTTTTGAGCCATTTTTTCTAGGCTATCAATCCTTAGGAGTGCACGCTCCTGCATAGTCATCGGTGGCTCATTTGAGCTTTGATTTTGTTTGTTATCCTTGCAGCCAAATGTTAAAAAAATCAGGGCAGCTAAAGACAGAAAGTGTAAAGATTTAAAACTATTCATAGACTTGTGTTTTTATGCAAAAATACACTTTCAGTGACTTAAAAAAGTTTTTTTGAAACAAGAGCAACGCGACAATATGGAAACTACCTTACCTGAATACCGATGCCCAAACTGCGAGGCAATCATAGAACATCAATATTGTGGACAATGCGGTCAGGTAAAACGATTGGGGAAGTTTACGATAGGGTCTATTCTAATGTCTTTCGTAGAAAGTATTTTCAATTTTGAAAAAGGAGCACTTCATACCATTGTGAATCTTACCTACAGGCCTGCAGAGGTAGTGCGCCATTATCTGTCAGGTGCTACGGTGAAATATTACACCCCACTTAAGTTTGTCTTTATAACGGCCACTCTAAATACCCTTATTATGCTTTCGAGCGGCATTTATGATGAAACAATGATCCCTCAAATGCAACATCAAATGGAAGGTAAGGAGGCAGCTGTTGCGGCTAAACTTCAAAATTATCAGAATTTTACAAGGGACTATATGAGCTTATTAAGCATCATGCAGTTGCCTATCATAGCACTTACTTCCTTGATCTTCCTTCGCAAACCAAAGTTTAACTATGCCGAGCATCTCATTTATAATGCTTACGCAATGGCTCAAACAAATATTTACCAAACTTTAATATTTATTATTCTTTGGTTAATGCCTGGGGTATTTCGTGATTTTCAATCCATCACTATACTTAGCATTGGAATGTACTTTCTTATATTCTATCAATTTTCTTTAGGCTTGTTTCACCACAAATGGTATTCTACCCTTTGGAGGAGTCTATTGACGTACATCCTTTCGCTTGTACTCTATACCCTCTTAATCAGTGTTTTCAGTATAATTTACACGCTGCTTTAGTATATGGAGTCAATGGAAAGAAAAAAATCTTCGGTTTTTAATGCCGCTGTAATCGTAGCTGCTCTCGGTTATTTTGTGGATATATATGATTTGCTGCTTTTCAGTATAGTGCGAAGGCCGAGTATGATAGATTTGGGTACTCCAGAATCAGATTTGGTGAGTGAAGGCATTTTATTATTGAATATGCAAATGGCAGGATTGCTATTGGGTGGCATTATTTGGGGAATTTTAGGGGATAAAAAAGGCAGGTTGTCCGTACTGTTTGGATCTATTTTAATGTATTCGCTGGCTAACTTAGCCAATGGCTTTGTTCAGAATATTGAACAATATGCAGTATTGCGTTTCATTGCAGGAATAGGTCTTGCAGGGGAACTAGGAGCAGGCATCACTTTGGTGGCTGAGGTGCTCCCAAAAGAAAAACGAGGATATGGCACCACCCTCATAGCAACAGTAGGCATGTTGGGGGCAGTAGTTGCCTATTTTGTAGCTTCCTCTTTTGATTGGCGCGTAGCATATTTTATTGGAGGGGGCATGGGGCTAGGGCTGCTATTGTTACGTGTTGGGGTTTTTGAATCAGGAGTATATGGCAAAATCAAGAATGCTGACATCGCTAAAGGCAACTTTTTTATGCTCTTTACAAATAAGATTCGGATGAAACGCTACCTGGCTTGTATTTTTATTGGCATTCCTATATGGTTTGTGGTGGGCATTTTAATCACTTTTTCCCCTGAGTTTGCAAAAGTTCTGGGTGTTTCAGGCGAAATCGTAGCAGGAAGGGCTGTCATGTTTTGCTATATAGGTCTAGCTCTTGGAGATCTTTGCAGTGGCCTACTTTCTCAATTGCTAAAAGTACGGAAGAAAGTTGTGCTGCTCTTTGTGGTTTTATGCATGATGGGTGTCACGACCTATCTCACCATGCCCTTTAAGAACACCGTGTATTTTTATGGTATTTGCATGTTTTTAGGCTTCTCATCTGGCTATTGGGCCATATTTGTTACCATGGCAGCCGAACAGTTTGGTACAAACCTTAGGGCTACTGTCACTACTACAGTTCCCAATTTCATTAGAGGTACAGTTATTCCGCTCACAATGATGTTTGAGTTTCTTCGTTACGCCCTTGGCAATATGATTCTCTCTGCTGCAATTACTGGTGTGGTAGTATTTGCAATTACCTTATTTGCGTATACTGGATTAAAAGAAACATTTAATTCAGATTTGGATTTTATAGAAAACTAAACCTTATGGCGTTTATAATTACTTTAGAAGATGAGTTGGGTGTAGAATTAGCAAGTATTGAAGACCAAGGGCATCTGGAGGAACTCCTAAAAACCGTAGCTGACAAGTCATTGATTTGCCTTCGGTTTGTGGATCCTTTTGGACTAGCTATTTTTAATCGACTTCAAATGCCTTTTCTGATCAATGAGTTATCCCTTTTACTTACCAAGGCTCAGGGAACTCCTTTGGGAGATGTGATTGCGGCCATTGTGCAGCTGGCAAAGCGGTGCAAATCAGAAAAAAACACCTATGTTTACTTCTATGGCGACAGCATAGAATAGTGGCTTTTCGGGTAGGGCTCAAATTATTTATTTAATTTTGTGAATGAGCAAATTGATATCTGCCCTTTTGATAGCCTTGGTGAGAGTATATCAATACACGCTTTCTCCTTTTTTAGGGGCCAATTGTAGGTATCATCCTGGGTGCTCAGCCTATATGGTGGAGGCCATTCAGGTTTGGGGTCCTTTTAAGGGGACTCTTTTAGGTTTGAAGAGGATCGGTTCATGCCATCCTTGGGGTGGTAGTGGCTATGATCCCGTACCACAAAAACAGAAAAATAGTACAGCCGATGCGTGAGAAAATAGATATGCACAGCCATATCATTCCAGATCGTTTGCCCGATTGGGCAGATAAGTTTGGATATGGAGGCTTTATTCATTTGGTACATCATAAGCAGGGTTTTGCGCGCATGATGCAGGGTGAAAAATTTTTCAGAGAAATAGCCTCTAACTGTTGGGATCCTAATCTGCGCATCAGAGAGTACGATACCCATCACACTCAAGTACAAGTAGTTTGTACTATACCTGTTTTATTCAGCTATTGGGCTCAACCGGATGATGGTCTTGAAATTTCACGATTCCTAAATGACCATATCGCAGAAATTGTTTCGATTTTTCCAAAACACTACATCGGCTTGGCCACTGTACCCATGCAAGATGCTGATCTAGCAATCCAAGAGCTAGAAAGATGCAAAAATCTTGGTTATCCGGGAATCCAAATAGGTTCTAACATCAACAACAAGAATCTAAGTGAGCCTGAGTTCTTGCCAATTTTTGAAGCTTGTGAGGCCTTAGGTATGGCCGTAATGGTGCACCCTTGGAATATGATGGGCAAAAACGATATGGAAAAATACTGGCTCCCTTGGTTGGTGGGCATGCCTGCAGAAACCTCAAGAGCAGTTTGCTCCATGATCTTTGGAGGAATTTTAGAAAAGTTTCCTGATCTCAGGGTTTGTTTTTCACATGCAGGAGGTTCCTTTCTTCCTACCATTGGCAGAGTAGCACATGGCTACGAGTGCAGACCTGATTTGGTGGCGGTAGACAATCCAGTACATCCGAGAAGTTACTTGGGTAAATTTTGGGTGGACAGCATCACCCATGATCCTATGATGCTGAACTATGTCCTCAAATTGCAGGGGTCTAAAAGAGTTTGTTTGGGTTCAGATTATCCTTTCCCGCTAGGAGATTTGGAAATAGGTAAGTTCATTGAAGAAATGGATATCTCTGAAACTGTGAAAGAAGATATATTTGTAAATGCCACCTTGGAATGGCTGAAACTTGATAAAAGTAAATTTTTTGTTGTCAAAAATGAATCCATTGCTCAAAAGCAAACCACTGCATAACAAGGAAAATGGGGAGCTCTTAAAAGCCAAAATCCAACAAGATGGGGTGAAAAGAGTGACGCTGTCGTTCTATAAGTATCACCATCTGGGAAACCCTTTTGTATTGAGAGATCATTTGTATCTCATGTGGGATGCCCTCCATGTATTGGGCAGAATTTACGTTTCCTACGAAGGAATTAATGCACAGCTCAGTGTCCCAGAACATAATTTTGAAGCTTTTAAATCAGAACTAGATACCATTACCTTTTTAGAAGGAGTAAGGCTAAATATCGCAGTGGAGGACGATGGTAAATCTTTTTTTAAGCTAAAAATAAAAGTGCGATCTAAAATCGTAGCTGATGGGTTGAAAGATCAGACTTTCGATGTTACCAATATTGGCAAGCACCTTAGTGCAGAGGAGTTTAATCAGCTGACAGATAGGCCTGAAACCATTGTGGTGGATATGCGCAATCACTATGAAAGCGAAGTAGGGCATTTTGAGCACGCTTGGTGCCCAGATGTAGATACTTTCAGAGAAGCACTTCCTGTAGTGTTGAAAGAACTTGAAGGCAAAAAAGATCATCCAGTGGTGATGTATTGCACTGGAGGAATCCGCTGTGAAAAAGCAAGCGCCTACCTCAAGCACCACAACTTCAAGCAAGTATACCAATTGGAAGGAGGGATTATCAAGTATGCACGGGATGCTAAGGAACAGGGGCTGAAAAATAAGTTTTTGGGTAAGAATTTTGTGTTTGACGAAAGATTAGGAGAGCGAATTTCAGATCAGGTGATAGCTCACTGCCATCAGTGTGGTGCGCTATGTGATACCCATGTAAATTGCAAAAATGAAGCTTGCAACCTATTGTTTCTTCAATGCGAGACATGTGCGCTAAATATGGAAGGCTGCTGTTCTGAACCATGTAAGGAAATGATTAATCAACCTGCTGAGGTTCAGTCTTCGCTCAGGAAGCACAAAGACTCAGGAATAAGAATTTTTAGCAAGGGAAGATTTAGCAGCAAAACCATTACTGTGGCATAAAAAAACCTCCCCAATAAACGGGGAGGTGGAAGTGGAGTCGGAGGGAATTGAACCCTCGTCCGAACCAGGCATTCGATGAGCCTTCTACATGTTTAGTTTCCGATTGATTTTCGATTGCCTACAGGCTGGAAACGGCCAATAAACAACTTATTCGCTTAGATTTTGCACTGCTGTCGCGACTCCCGCAGCGCTAGTTCTACATTTCGATGCCTCGTATACAGCCCTTATAGAACGGAAAGACTGTGAGACACTCTCTGTTTAATCCTTGATTAAGCAGCGAGGGCGTAGTTGTATTCGCCAGTTGTGTTTTGAAATGCTTTTTTACGGGAGGGCACTTCTTCTCCCGACATGCTTATACTCACGCATACTCAAGCCGTCAAAACCGATCGACCCCTTGTACGGTGTGGTTACAAAAGTAACCAAAGCTTTATCAAGGAGCGAATAGGATGCCACAAAAATTAAACTGACACATTATCCACCGTTCCTTTTGTAATCATCCAAAGCAAGCTTATTTTGCAAGTATGGAACAATTTGTCGTATCAGCCCGAAAGTATAGACCCAAAGGTTTTGAAGAGGTAGTAGGCCAGGAGCATATCACCACCACGCTCACCAATGCGATTCAAAACAATCATTTGGCACAAGCTTTTTTGTTTTGCGGCCCAAGAGGAGTGGGTAAAACTACTTGTGCTCGTATCGTGGCTCGTATGATCAATGGTTTTGATGAACCCGGTAATGAACAACTCATTGGAGGTGCACCTTCACACATGAACATATATGAATTGGATGCAGCTTCAAACAACTCTGTTGACGACATTCGGGCACTGGTAGAGCAAGTTCGATTTCCTCCCCAATACGGAAAGTATAAGGTCTATATCATCGATGAGGTGCATATGCTTTCCAATCAGGCATTTAATGCTTTTCTCAAAACATTGGAGGAGCCACCACCTTATGCTATTTTTATCTTAGCCACTACTGAAAAACATAAGGTAATCCCAACCATTCTTTCCAGGTGCCAAATTTTTGATTTCAAGAGAATACAAATCAGTGATATCGTGCAGCATCTGGCCAAAGTGGCAGAGAAGGAAGGAATCAAAGCAGAAACCGAAGCCCTGAACTTTATTGCCCAAAAAGCAGATGGGGCCATGAGAGATGCACTCTCCTTGTTTGATCTGATCGCTACCTTCTCTTCAGACAATACCATCACCTATAAGCAAACCATTGATACTCTTCATATCCTCGATCATGAATATTATTTCAAGGCCACAGACATGATTTTGAGAGAAGATAGCGCGGGTTTGCTGTTGCTTTTTGATGAAATTTTGAGATTTGGATTCGATGCACACCTTTTTATTGTAGGACTTTCAGAGCATCTAAGAAACCTGATGGTGAGTAAAGATGCTGCCACCGCCAAACTCTTGCCGCTCACTGGGGCATTGCAAAAAAGGTATGCCGATCAAGCACAGCACATTGATCTATCCCTCATACTCAGTGGCCTGAGTTTGCTCAATACTTGTGATCTTCACTATAAAATCAGTAAAAACCAACGCTTACATGTGGAGCTTACTTTGATCAAGCTTGCTTTTATGCGCAAGGCTATACAGTTTGCAGACGAAGAAAAAAAAAAGTCCATTAGCCTGAAAGGGCCTCAGGCCTATAAGATAAAAGAGGAGATACCGAGTAAGGTAAAAGACCGAGGCAAAATCACCCAACTTCCAGCAACCGCTACACCTAAGCTCCCCAAGCTTAGCGACATCGAATCTAAAATAAAGACGGGACAGCAATTACTTGCTATTGAAGAAAACGGGCGCCTGGCAAACAATGATGAGATTCAAGTGCTGTGGAAGGAGCTCTCTGAGGTAGCCAAAGTGGAAAGCAGAATGAATGATCATTACTTCTTCGAGTACACACGGCCCGTGGTATTATTAGAAGAGCTGTATGTGGAAGTGGATAATGAATTAGAATTAAGGAAACTGGCAGAATTGAGTGATTTCCTCAAAGAAGTACTTCAAAAACGAGGATTTTCTGCGTTTAAAAGTATCAAACCTAAAAAGGTGCTAGCAGACAATGGTATTCCTGAGAAAAAAATTCTTTATTCTCAAAGGGAGCGGTTTATGGCAATGGCAGAAAAAAATAAGACACTGCTAGAATTAAAAACCAGACTAGGATTGGATTTTGACTAAGCTTTTGAGGTAACAGAGCCTAAGTTCAAGGATGAGAGTGCCTCAGTACTTAGAGGTTTTGTGATAAATTTTACCACGTTTTGGTTTTCCATGATTCGCTTTACATCTGATTTGTTGTTGGAACTGGAAAGCACTGCCACCTTACATTTCTCTTTAACCAAAGTGGGAAACTTTTCAAACTCATAGAGGAATACAAATCCATCCACGATAGGCATGTTGATATCTAAAAATATAATCTCAGGTAAATTTTCAGGGTTCTCCTTTTCCTTCTCTAAATAATCGAGTGCTCTTTTGCCTGATGACATCAGTTCGATTCTTTCTGAAAAGCCTGCGATCTCAATGATTTTTTTACTGATAAAGTTATCAGTATCGTTGTCATCGACCAGCATTACAAGTTTGTGCTTTTCCTTTACCATCCCACAGTGCGTGTGTTATAAAACTGTTTAGTCAATCTTACTGGGTTCAAAAGTAGTGTATTAACCTATGGTTTAGACTGTTTGTCGGGTTTAATTATTTTGCATGTAATATTTTTATTGGAATTACAGTGTTAAATGGGTGTGGATGGAAGTCCTGCTTATTTCTTTTTGATCTTGATCACATTGCCAATCCTTAAGCTATAGTCCTGCATTTCATTAAGTTGCATTAGTTCATTTACAGGGACTTCATACATTTTTGAAATTCGATAGAGTGTCTGACCCGCCTCTATTCGATGCAGCAAATATTCATCTCCACCCTCTTCAATTGGCACTTTGTTTACTTTCAATACCTGACCCAGTTGCAATTGATCGAGTGCGAGATTATTAAGTTCTTTAATCTCAGAAACACTCAACCCATACCTTCTACTGATACCATAAAGTGTTTCTCCGGCAGAAACCATGTGAAAATCATGACGTAAGGTGTCAAATTCAGGGGCTGGTTCGGGTTTGAGATTTTCCCTCGCATTGATGGAAGTATCAAATTTATTGTCAGGGGCTACTTCTTTTGTAACCTCTGGAATAGCTACTTCTTCTACTACTGGAGGTTCATTCTGGGTGGAAATAGGTACAATTTCCATAGGAATGTTAGTGGGTCTTTTCTTTTTTAACCAGAGTTTGGCTCCAGCTTTTACAGCGGTTTGAGGGGCTATTCTATTTTTTGAGAGCAGCGATTGCATACGTATTCCATATTTTTGAGAAACTTCCCATAGTGATTCCCCCTCTGCAAGAACATGATAGGGAATGGTCGACTTCCGTTTTTTGGGTTTGAGGTAGTATATCTGTCCTTCCTGAATGACATCCATCACTTTTAAATCGTTGTATTTCAAAAATTTCGATTTTTCTATACCGCCAAAATTTGCAAATCCTTGTAGACTATTCTCTTTTGTGGCTAAGACAGCAGGAATGCCATTCCATAGAATCGAAATGGTAAAGGGCCCCAGTTTTATTTTCGCTCTGGCAGTTTTATCAGGAAAGATGTCTTGCGGAGATTCGGAATCTTCCTTTTTACCTCCAGAAGGAGAGCCCTCAGGTTCCTTATAGGCAATTGCATTTCCAGTGGCTATTGGCAGAATGGTATGATATACACGATCATTGGGGACACGGGTAGTCTTGAGCCATTTATTATACTCCTCTACAATTTCTGGTTCTGTTCGGGTATTGCGTGCTACTTCCTTTAGGGTCATATTCCCACCTTTGGTGTACTCCGCGAGTTGGTAAGGCGGATGCACGGAAGTGTAATCGGCATTGCGGTAGGCTACTACATGGGCTAGATACTTTAGCACGTACCAATGAACATCACCATCTATCTTCATCGAAAGTGCATTCTGGTATTTAGGATCTATATGAGATCGAACTCCTCCCAATCCAGTGTAGTAAGACAATAAGGAATAGATATAATTTTTCGTAAAATTTTGACTTCTTTTCATGTACCCGCAAGCGCCTTTGGTGGCAGACACTATGTTTATACGCTCATCAACTTGCCCATCTACCCTCAAGCCGAGTTCTGTGGCAGTTTCCTTTTTGAATTGCCAAAACCCAACAGCATTGGAGCTTGATATGGCATCACTGATTAAACCACTTTCTTGAACTACCAGATATTTAAAATCTAAGGGGATCAGTTGTTCACGCAAGATTCTATCAATGATGGGGAAGTACATGGCAGTACGCTCCAGTTTGATGTTAAAATATTTTGGACTTCCTCTAAGTTGATCTACCGTGGTTTGAATTTTATTTCGGGCGTCTTTACTTAGGTGTAGCTCAATACCCATCACCTTCATTTTCTCGGGCACCAATATTCTTGAAGCTGCTTTAGAAGAGCCAACAAAGATGCAGAAACTAATAAGTACTACCCGAAACTTCATTTTTTTCTTGCCATTAACAAACCATCTCTGATCGGAAGCAGGATTACCTCCACGGTTGGGTCTTGTTTCACTTTTGAATTAAAGGCCAATAGCGCTAAAGTGTCCTTGTCCTTCTTTTGATTAGTTGGATCAGCTACTTTTCCACTCCACAACACATTGTCGGCTATGATCAGACCTCCAGACCTGACTTTGGGCAAAAGCAAGTCGTAGTACAAAGCATAATTTGCCTTGTCTGCGTCAATAAACGCCAGATCAATCCCTTCAGAGAGTGTTTGAAGAATTTCAGCAGCATCTCCTATTTGCATTTCTATTTGCGATGCATACTTACTTTCAGAGAAATAGCCGTTTACCCGTTTTTCTAATTCCTTATTTATATCAATCGTTATCAGCTTGCCTTCTGGCTTTAAACCTTCTGCCATACAAAGTGCGGAATACCCTGTGAAAGTGCCTACTTCTACGATGTATGTTGGCTGTATTAGTTTTGAAATCAATGACAACAACCTTCCTTGCAAGTGCCCTGAAAGCATTCTTGGCATATTCACCTGCAAATGTGTTTCTCTTGCAATTCGTTTGAGCAAGTCACTTTCTTCTGCAGTGTGCTCTTCAGAATACTTGGCGATGTACTCGGGTAGGAAATCCATTAGGGCTTATAAATAAGGGTAGAAAAGTCAGAAGGATTTAAATAACGCTGGGCAATTCCAAATAAGGTATCAGGACTTAGTGCATCTATTTCATGAAAAATAGTCTCCAAGGATTCTATAGTGCCAGTGTCCAAGATGCTTTTACCCATAATGAGCATAAAGTTGGAATGATTTTCCTCCGCCATTGCCAATTGCCCTTTTAGTTGTTTTTGAGCATTATGTAGCTGCAAGCCTCCCAAGGGTTTTTCACTCAATCGCTTAATCTCTTTCATGGTTAACTGTATACATCGATCAAGATTGCTCGGCTCGCATGCAAAATAAATAGATAAGCATCCGGTATCAATATAAGGGGTGTAATTGCTCTCTACGGCATAAACAAGCCCATTCTTCTCTCGCAATGCCATGTTGAGCCTAGAGTTCATGCCACTCCCAGCAAGTAAGTTCACAAGCATAAAGTAGCTCAATCTATCTTTATGGGAAATCTCTGGAGCTTCTCTTCCTAGCACTGCATGAGCCAGCAAACCCTCACGTTTTTTAATTCTTTGATGGGGTCTGTAGCCTGTAAATGGGGCGCGTTTATGTTGACCAGAGGATATGTTTACACCTTCTAGTTTTCTTTCCAGAGATTTTTGAATTCTATGAAAAGGCACATTGCCTACACTGCTAAAAATTATTCTACCAGGATGGGCATTTCTATTGAAGAAGGTAAAAAAACTCTCGCGGGTAAATCGCTCCACAGATTCTTTTCTTCCCAGAATATTGGTTCCTAAGGTATGATTCGGGAATACCAATTCATCAAACTCATCATGAATAGCATCTTCTGGAGAGTCTAGATACATGCTCATTTCTTCAAGGATTACACCCCGCTCTTTTTCTATTTCTTTTTCAGGAAAAGTGGAATGAAAGGTAATATCAGTAAGTAAATCAATTGCTCGGTCTAGATACTCCGTGAGAACGGAGGCATAGAAGCATATTTTTTCTTTGGTAGTGTACGCATTAAGCTCACCTCCCACAGACTCCAATGATTGTATGATGTGATAATACTTACGTTTTTCAGTGCCTTTGAAGGCCATGTGCTCCCAAAAATGCGCTATGCCAGATTCATCCTGATATTCATCGCGGCTGCCGATGTCCAAAATGAATCCGATATGAACCACTCTGGAGTAGGGAATGCTCCGATGTACAATTTGCATTCCATTCGAAAGTTCTCCCTGCTCAAATTCTTTCGGTATACCCATAGATCTAATCAACAAAGATACTAAGGCTTCCATTGGAATAATTGTTTTCTTTGAACACCCAAATGAAGTCTTCTAAACTACTCATTATACAGACCGCCTTTATTGGGGATGTGATTTTAGCCACTGCTTTGGTAGAAAAGCTTCGCACATCGCTACCCAATATTGACATTGATTTTCTTGTTCGTCAAGGCAATGAGTCACTCTTGGTGGGGCATCCACACATTAGGAAATTGCATGTTTGGAATAAAAGCAAAAAGAAATGGAGCTCATGGCTTGAATTGCTGTTTAAAGTCAGAGCAGAGCATTACACCTACGTAATCACCCTCCAGCGATTTGCTACCATGGGCTTGTTCACCGTATTGAGTGGAGCGGAAAAGACAATTGGCTTTGACAAGAATCCCTTTTCTTCATTGTTTTCTTTAAAAGTGAAACACGAGATCAGATCTGGAATTCATGAATTGGATAGAAATCAAGCTTTGATAGCCGCCATCACAGATACTTCTGCTTCACAACCTCGCTTGTATCCTAGTGAAGCGGATTTTGAAATCATTAAGACTGTTCACCCTGAAGTACACAAACCCTATATCTGTGTAGCCCCATCATCCGTTTGGTTTAGTAAAACTTTACCTGAAAAAACCTGGATAGAATTTTTGAAACAAGTTCAAAATCAAGTATTTGTATATCTTCTGGGTTCAAGAGACGATGCAGAACTTTGTCAACGATTAGAGCAACATGTAAGTGGTCAAGTAGTGTCATTGGCAGGAAAACTATCATTGAGCGCTTCTGCTGCAATGATAAGCAAATCAGCTGCTTTGTTTGCCAATGATTCTGCGCCTTTGCATATTGCATCTGCTATGAATGTCCCCACTTGCGCTGTCTTCTGCTCCACTCACACAGATTTTGGATTTGGGCCCACTGCTACACGATCTATTGTGGTGCATACTCTAGAGAATCTTCCATGCAGACCTTGTGGCTTAGCTGGTAAGCCGGTTTGCCCAGAAGGTCATTTCAAATGTGGACGCACCATCACTGCCACACAGCTTATGCAAGCATATAATTTTCTAACACAATCACCTATTTCGTAATTCCCTCACAGATTCACTGATTATTCATGAAATACATTCCTTTACCGCCTCAAGTCTATATAGAAAACAGGAAACGATATGAAGCACAACTGCTGCCTGATTCTTTGGCGGTGTTTCATTCCAACGACATTATGCCTACGAATGCCGATGGCACAATGCCTTTTAAACAAAACAGCGACTTGTTTTATCTTTCAGGAATAGATCAGGAGGAGACTGTATTGCTTCTTGCCCCCGATTATTACGATCCAGAATATCGTGAAATCCTATTTGTAAGAGAAACCAGTCCTGCGATTGCTATTTGGGAGGGAAAAAAACTTAACAAAGAAGAAGCCTCTGAAAAATCAGGCATTAGAAAGGTGATGTGGTCGCATGAATTTATGCGAGTGTTCCATCTGATTGCCAAAGACAGTGACCACTTGTATCTCAATACCAATGAACATACCCGAGCTACATCAGAAGTTCAAACAAGAGATGCGCGCTTTATCAAGTATGTAAAAGAAACCTTTCCCTTGCATGACTTCCGTAGGTCGGCACCTATCATGCATCAGTTGAGGTCTATTAAATCTCCTTTGGAAATTGAAGCGATCAAAAAAGCCTGTGAGATTACCAAAAAAGCTTTCTTAAGGGTATTGGGCACAATTAAGCCAGGTGTAAGTGAGCATGAAATAGAGGCAGAAATTTGGCATGAATTCCTGATCAATCGTTCGCGAGGACCTGCATACTATCCCATTATAGCCTCTGGAGCTGGCAGTTGTGTGTTGCACTACAATGACAATAACAAGATTTGCAAAGAGGGAGACATATTGTTGATGGACTTTGGGGCTGAATATGCCAATTATGCTGCTGATCTTACCCGAAGTGTACCTGTGTCTGGTATTTATACAGATAGGCAAAAGGCAGTTTACCAAGCGGTGCTTCATGTCATGAGAGAAGCCATAAAAATGCTTGTGCCTGGGAATACCTTGGATGCCTATCATGAAGCTGTTGGGGGCTTAATGGAAGAGCAACTTATCAAATTAGGTTTGCTAAATGCTGAAGAGGTTAAAAAACAAAGTAAAGAATCACCCCTGTACAAAAAGTATTTTATGCATGGCACTTCCCATCATTTGGGCTTAGATGTTCATGATGTAGGGAGAAAGTCGGCAAGATTTGAATCGGGAATGGTATTCACCTGTGAACCCGGTATTTATATCCCAAAAGAGGAATTAGGGATTCGAATTGAGAATGATATTCTTATTTCTGATCACGGGCCTATCGATCTTATGGCAGATATTCCTGTTGAAATAAGCGAAATAGAGGCTTTGATGCGTAAAAATGGCTGAAGTGAAAAAAATATGAATCCTAGGTATAGGTTTTGATGATGCGGTAACGAGACTTTAACCGAAATGTAGTTTATTTACGCATGTAATATTTGATCAGCTTTACATGTATCCTTAGGGTGCAAAAGTCCGTTAGTTTGTAATAGAAAAATTTGAAGCTAGTGATACCAAAACATTCTTTAACTGTCTGTATTCTTTCTGCCTTTTTGCTGATCGCATCAGGAAATTCTCAAAGTGACGCCAAACTGTATTATGAAAATGGCTTGAACAGCCTTAAAAAGAAAGATTACATCCGCGCAATTGGCGAATTTACCAATGCTATAGGAATGAAATCTGACTATGGCGATGCCTATTATCAAAGAGCTTTAGCGAAAATTGGTTTCGCAGAACAACTTGGTTTTGCAGATAACCAATCTTGTTTCGATTTAGTAAATGCTATGAAGCATGGCATTTCTGAGTCTGTTCCTGTTTTAGAGAAAAGTTGCATGAGCGAGTGTTTTTCTATCAAAAACGCTATGGCAGACCCAGAAGCGGTATTATGTGCTGACTTTAGTTCAAAACTTCTTTATGATCTCCCAGATTACGCTGTAGAAATGAAACATGCTGTACGATTGAGTCTTTTCAACAATCGTCTGACTGCCATGACACCCAAATTTGAAAAGCTTACAAGCCTTGTTCATTTAGATATGAGCTCAAATAAAATTGAAAACCTTGGTGTTCAAATCGCAGCACTAAAAAATCTCAAGGAAATAAACCTCAACAAAAACGAAATCCAAGAACTCCCTTATGAATTTGGTGGGTTGACGAGTTTGAACGCACTTTATCTTAGAAACAATCAAATTTCCAGCATGCCTAAATCTGTGGCAAGACTTGTAAATCTTCAGCGTTTGGACATGGCTTTCAACAAGCTCTCTGGCTTGCCGTTAGAAATTGCCAACCTAAAACAGCTGAAGGAATTGGTACTGGTGGGTAATGATATTTCCGCAAAGGAACAAGCCAAAATCAAAGCACTGGTGCCACCTACCTGCAAGGTATATTTCGAATAAGTAGGAGCAGTTGAACTCAGAATCTTTTCATAGCAGCAAAGCTCCCGAACCGGTGGGGAAGTATCCCCATGCTAGAAAAGTAGGAAACTTGCTTTTTCTTTCAGGCGTGGGTCCAAGAGAAAAGGGCACTAAGAAAATACCCGGTGTAGAATTAAGTGCCGAAGGAACCATCCTATCTTATGACATTGAAATACAGGTACGGTCAGTATTTGAAAATGTGAAAAACATACTAGAAGAATCTGGATCATCATGGGATCAATTGGTGGATGTCACAGTATTTCTCACCAATATGAAAGACGATTTTGCAACATACAATCGATTGTGGGCAGAGTATTTCGCCAATAATCCTCCTTGCAGAACTACATTAGAGATCAATTGCCTACCCACACCTATCGCTATAGAGCTTAAGTGCATTGCTACTATAGCTTAGGCTATTTTTCATAATCCTTTATCATCTGATTTAAAATTTCTGTAGCTGCCTCAGAAATGATGGTTCCTGGGCCAAACACCGCAGAAACCCCGCTTTTCTTAAGGTATTCATAATCATTGGGCGGAATCACGCCACCGGCCACTACCATAATATCTGACCGCCCTAATTTGCCTAATTCATTGATCAATTGGGGAATAAGGGTTTTGTGTCCTCCTGCAAGACTAGAAGCGCCAACGATGTGCACATCGTTTTCTGCGGCCTGCATCGCCACTTCTTCTGGAGTTTGGAACAGCGGCCCTATATCCACATCAAAACCTAGGTCTGCAAAGCTTGTCGCGATCACTTTTGCGCCTCTGTCGTGCCCATCTTGGCCCATTTTAGCTACTAAAATTCTGGGTCTTCTGCCGTCCAATGCAGCAAATTGATCAGATAAGGCTCGTGCTTTTTGGAAATAAGAATTGTCCATAGATTCTGCTGCATAAACTCCCGAAACAGTGTGTTGAGTGGCTTTGTGTCTTCCAAAAACCTTTTCTAATGCCATAGAAATTTCTCCTAAAGTGGCCCTTTTTCTAGCGGCTTCTATAGCCAATGCCAATAGATTTTCAGTTCCAGAGGCAGCTTGCTCAAGCGCTTCCAACGCTGCATTTACTTCCTCCTTATTTCGAATAGCTTTCAGATGGTTCAAACGATCAATTTGAGAAAGTCTTACTTTGTCGTTGTCTACTTCTAGTAGGTCTATTTCTACGGTATTCTTTGATCTGTAAGCATTAAGACCTACGATGATATCTTTTCCCGAATCTATCCTCGCCTGTCTTTTAGCGGCAGCTTCTTCAATTTTTAATTTGGGATACCCACTTTCAATGGCCTTTGTCATGCCACCCATTGCTTCTATTTCATTAATGAGTGTGGATGCTCTGTTGATGAGTTGTTGGGTCAGCGTTTCTACCATATAGCTGCCACCCCAAGGGTCAACTACTTTGGTGATTCCCGTATTTTTTTGTAAGTATAACTGCGTGTTTCTGGCAATTCTTGCTGAAAAGTCAGTTGGAAGTGCGATCGCTTCATCCAGTGCATTGGTGTGCAAGCTTTGGGTTCCTCCCATCACTGCGGCATGGGCTTCTACCGTAGTTCTCGCTACATTGTTAAAGGGCTCTTGCTCGGTGAGACTCCATCCTGAGGTTTGGCAATGTGTCCTCAAAGCCATAGATTTATCCAGTTTGGGGTTGAATGGCTTTACAATAGCCGACCATAATACCCTGGCGGCCCTCATTTTTGCAATTTCCATGAAATAATTCATGCCTATGCCCCAAAAGAAGGAGAGCCTTGGTGCAAAATCATCGATATCCAAACCAGCTGCCAGGCCTGTTCGGAGATACTCAAGTCCATCTGCTAGGGTATAGGCCAATTCTAGATCGGCAGGGGCGCCAGCTTCTTGCATATGATACCCACTGATACTTATTGAATTGAATTTTGGCATGTGTCGAGAGGTGTAGGCAAAAATATCCCCTATGATGCGCATACTTGCCGCAGGAGGATAGATGTAGGTATTCCTAACCATAAACTCTTTGAGAATATCGTTTTGAATGGTCCCTGCCAATAGTTCCTGTTTTACTCCTTGCTCTTCTGCTGCTACAATATAAAAAGCCATGATGGGTAATACAGCTCCATTCATGGTCATCGACACCGACATTTT
The DNA here is from genome assembly GCA_036735585.1 of Cytophagales bacterium. GTDB lineage: Bacteria > Bacteroidota > Bacteroidia > Cytophagales > JAIYAX01 > JAIYAX01. The sequence goes on from DAINOB010000002.1 coordinate 17,268, forward strand.
ATCAAGTGGAATGTCCTTGAATAAAATTTCCATATCCAAGATAGAATCTATTGCCACGCCCGCCTTACCTACATCACCCGTTACTCTAGGGTGGTCCGAATCATATCCACGATGTGTAGCCAGATCAAAGGCAACAGACAGTCCCATTTGTCCTGCGGCAAGGTTGCGTCTGTAAAAGGCATTGGAGGCTTCGGCTGTAGAAAAACCTGCATATTGGCGTATGGTCCATGGCCTGATAGCGTACATGGAAGCATAAGGGCCTCTTAAAAAAGGTGCGAGACCTGCAGCATAGTTTTCCATTTGATTGGTCTCATCAATAGGAAGGTATTGGTCAAACAGTGGAATATTTTCTGCTGTTTGATAGACCTCCCTTGGAGTATCAGAATTTCCCTCAAATGGCTGAAATAGATTGTCGGGTGTTAAGTTTGGTTTTCTCATACTTGAGCGTTGAGCTGATGGTATATATTATTCCATGATCGTAGGACCATCTCATGGGTTAGGTACTCTATATAATAAGAGCCATGTGCAGGATCTGCGGTTTTGTCCAAAAGGCTTTCATGCATCAATAGGTGGGAAACTCCAGCCGCTACATTTTCTAACATATCCTCCTGACCAGCTATCTCAGGACTGCCTAGATGAATAGTATCGGCTCCACCCAACACAGCAGCTAAGGCCTGGTTGCTGTTGCTGATAAGCAGTCGATAAGGTTCAGATTCTAATGCTGTAGTTCCAGAGCATTGTGCATGGATAAAGGTATGCCTTGACTCTTCTTTGCCTTGAAAAGCTTTCACCACATTTGCCCAGAGTATCCTCATGGACCTGAGTTTTGCTATTTCTATAAAAAAATCATCTCCTAAGGGTAGTTCCAGCACCATCTTGGCAGCAGTGTAATCTACATTGTCACAATCCTGAAAAATTTGAGCACCCGACAAACAAATATTCGTAAGCTGATCTACTGCACTGTTAGCCTCTGTTTTCAAATAGTAAGGATACCACAGTGAATTTTCATTTAATACCTTGTCTGCAAAAGCAATCATCTCTTTGGATGAATCCTGACTTATAAGCGTGATTCCATGGCTGTTTTTTAAAGTAGCCAATTGCTTAAAGAAATCTGAGCTTAATCTTTCCTGAAAATTCAATATGACTGGAAGTGCAGCAGAAGCCAGAAGCACATCAATATCTTTGATCTCTATGGATTTCTTAAAGCGGATGCCTAGGTAATTTACCCCTTTGGCTTTCAATTGATCAATTTTTAAAAGCGCAGAGTGTAGGTCTATATAATCAAAATCTTTTCTCAGCATCCACCCGGCATAGTTTCGGGCTTTACCTATTTTTGGAGCATCAGATCTAGTATAGACAGGTTTGATGCGAATACCATCAGGCGTGTCGTGGGTTAAAGCTTGTTCCCAGTGATCGCCTTTGAGTTCCTTATTGATTTGATTAAGCCATGCTTCTGTACTGTTCGGAGGAAAGGAATGCCAGAAGTTGAGCAGTTGAGTTTCCATCATCTCGGTGCTATTGAAATGCTAAAGTAAGGCATTCAACGCTCAATTAGAATACATCGGATAAGTGTTCAGAATTTTAACCTTTTTGCTTCTCAATCAAACTTCACAATTCCTTAATCTTTGATTTGAAGGAAATCCCCTATGTTCGTTTTTGAAATAAAGCTTGTTTTCATTCATGATAAGATCTTCTTTGATTACCATTTGCTGTGCATTATTGCTGCTGAGTTGCGCTCCTAAGTCTTGGCATGTCAATAGTTTAAACACAGAGTTCTCGGCCATTAGCGACACACTTCCTCAGGATTCTGCCATAGCACAAGCTATTTCTCCCTATAAGATTGCCTTAGATTCTGTGATGGAAGTAGTGATTGGTATCTCAGAGAAAGAGCTTACCAAAGGTGGCATGGAGCATACATTAGGCAATTTTATCTCCGATGTTTTAAGGACAAAGGCTATAGAAGTATATCAAGCAGAAGTAGACTTGGCAGCCGTGACCAGTGGTGGTTTGCGTACACAAATAAAGCAAGGGGCACTTACTGTAGGAGATATTTACGAACTAATGCCTTTTGAGAATGAACTGTTGTTGCTTCAAATCAGCAGTCAGCAGGTGAGGCAGCTTTTTGAATATGGCTTTCAACGTAAGAATCTCTCAGTGGCCAATGCTAAAGTAGTATATGACAAGTATGGCCATATCCAGTCTCTAACTATAGGAGGGGAGGCATTTCGCGAAGATGCAAATTACAATCTGGCTATCTCAGACTATCTGGCTACAGGGGGAGACGGAATCGATTTTTTAAAACATTCGGATGTGGCACTTTCCAAACAATACAAAGTAAGAGATGCCATCATTGACTACATAGCTGACCTTCACCAAGATGGTATTCCCGTAAATGCTTTTATAGAAAATAGAGTATCCATATTGCCCTAAATCATGAAGAGACGAGTATTTGTAAAAAACATAGGTGTAGCATCTGCCGGAATAGCCCTTGCCCCTTGGTCAGATGTAGTATCGGGAACCGAAACCTCCGAACACCTGGTGATATTGCATACCAACGACATGCATTCAAGAATAGAACCATTCCCAAATGACGGCAGGAAACATGGGGGCATGGGAGGAATGGCAGCACGTGCTTCATTGGTGAAGAAAATCAGAAAAGAAGGAAAGCATGTGTTGCTGCTGGACTCAGGTGATATTTTTCAAGGCACACCCTATTTCAATTATTTCGGAGGTGAGCTTGAGTTTAAATTGATGACTCAAATGGGCTACGATGCTTCTACACTAGGTAATCATGATTTTGACAATGGCCTTGAAGGTCTTTTGAAACAAATGCCGAATGCGGGATTTCCTTTTGTAGTCTCAAATTACTCCTTTGACGAAACGGTTCCTAAAAACTTATTTAAGGATCATCTCATCTTTCAAAAAGGCAAAATAAAGGTTGGAATTTTCGGGCTTGGGATAGAACTCAAGGGCTTGGTAGGAGAGTCGCTGTATGGAAATACCATGTATCACGATCCTGTATCTGTGGCTCAACAAAAGGTTGCCCTATTGAGAAAAGAAGGCTGTCATGTGGTCATTGCGCTATCTCATCTAGGTTTTAAATATGGGAGTGATAAAATATCTGACGTTTTACTGGCTTCCCAAGTAGGTGGTATCGACCTGATTTTGGGTGGACATACCCACACTTTCATGGAAAAACCTTACATACAAAGCGGGCCAGAGGGCTGGGAGACCAGTATTCATCAGGCAGGATGGGCTGGTATTGTCTTAGGCAGAATTGATTTGATTTTTACAAGAAGTTTACAGAAAAAAGCCGTGTTTTCCACATCTGTGCAGGTTTCGAATAAATCAAGTGTTGGCTAACTTTTTTTTCAAGTATTTCTTCTTGATTTTTGTTCCCCCTTCAGCAAAACGGCTGATAAAATCGACCAAACATAAAGGATTAAAATATGAGTATAAACCACAGCCAGGTATGGGAGAATTGTCTCCGAGTAATAAAGGAAAGCATTGGTGATCAAAGCTTTAGAACTTGGTTTGTGCCTATAGTGCCATTAAGATTGCTCAATGATGTGCTTACCATTCAAGTACCAAGTCAGTTTTTTTACGAATGGCTGGAGGAGCATTATGTGAATGTATTGAGAAGGGCAATCGTATCAGAATTGGGGCCTACAGGAAAGTTAGAATATTCCATTATCGTAGACAAGGGTAATGCTAAAAACAAGCCCTATACCATCAATTTGCCCACCAGCAAAACTGGAACCGAATTTGGCCAAGACGCTGGTAAAAATGAGGATAAACCTTACACCAATTTCTTCGAAGCTAAGGCTATAGATGCTAGCAAGCACAATTCAAACCTAAATCCTGCTTTCACTTTCGATAACTTTATAGAAGGAGATTGCAATACTTTAGCAAGATCCGCAGCTATCTCTGTAGCCAGCAAGCCAGGTGTCAATGTATTTAACCCCTTGCTCGTATATGGAAATACTGGTTTGGGCAAAACGCACCTCTTACATGCCATTGGCAATCACATCAGAAAACTATTTCCTGAAAAGTTGGTGCTCTATACCTCTTTAGATCGATTTACCAATCAGTTTGTAGATGCTTTAAGGAACAACAACAGCCAGACTTTCTTCAATTACTACAGTCAGGTGGATGTGTTGATGATCGATGACATTCACTCACTTTCACACAGAGAAAAAACTCAAGATGTGTTTTTCAATATCTTTAATGAATTACACAACTCCAAGAAGCAAATCATTCTCACCAGTGACCGAAAGCCAGCCGACATCGTAGGTATAGACGACAGATTGCTTTCAAGATTTAAGTGGGGACTTACTGCTGATGTGCGTGTTCCAGATTTAGAAACCAAGGTAGCGATCATTTACAAAAAAGCCGAACAGGAAGGTGTGAATATTCCTCACAGCGTAGCGGAATACATAGCCTACTCTGTCAATTCTCATGTGCGTGATCTTGAGGGCGTATTGAATTCTGTGATTTTCAGGTCTACGCTGAGTGGCAAAACCATCAATCTGGATCTGGCAAAAGATGCATTGCAGCATGTAATCAATGAAATAGATACCGAAGTAAGTATAGATTACATCCAAAAGGTAGTGGCTGAGCACTTCAAGCTTTCCCCTGACTTGCTAAAAGCCAAAACTAGAAAGAAAGAAGTGGTAGAAGCGCGTCAGATTGCCATGTTCTTTTCAAAAAAGTACACCAATTTGTCCCTCAAATCAATTGGCCATCATTTCGGAGGACGCGATCACTCTACAGTTATCCACGCCATCACCACCATAGAAGACCTCTATGGATTGGAGCGTAGAACCAAAACTCTTGTGAACGAATTGCAGGTAAAGTTCAAAAGCAGGCTGAATGCAAGCGAGGTATTGGCAGATGCCTGATGCTGTGTAAACCAGTAAAGTACCAGTATCAAAGAATCCTTACCTAATATTTAGGTCCCAATTCTGTAGTTTTGGATCTTTATAGCATATATCTATGATTTTGATTACCGGAGCCGCAGGGTTTATAGGAAGTAGCTTGGCTACCTTTTTTTACAAGCAATTAGGAGCATCCCTACTACTATCTGATGATTTTAGCAGAGTAGAAAAGCAGAAGAATCTTGAACATTTATCCGAGGTTCCTAGGGTAGACAGGGAGTTGCTCTTAAATGATATGGATGCTCAGTTGGAGAAAGTATCTTTTGTTTTGCACATAGGAGCGCGTACGGACACTACGGAATTTGACGAAAGTATTTTCGAACACCTCAATGTAAACTACTCAAAAAAGCTGTGGCAGTGGTGTACTCAAAATAAGGTTCCATTTATTTATGCATCCTCGGCTGCCACCTATGGACTTGGTGAGCTGGGCTATAAGGATGATGAGCAACTTATTCCGCAACTCAAACCGCTGAATCCCTACGGTGTTTCTAAAAATGTATTTGATCAGTGGGTCATGGAGCAATCCGAGCAACCACCCTTTTGGGCAGGACTCAAATTTTTTAATGTCTATGGTCCCAATGAATACCACAAAGGAAGAATGGCCTCCGTTATCTTCCACGCTTTTCACCAGATAAAAAGCACAGGGGGAATGCGCTTGTTTCGTTCTCATCGCCCGGACTTCAGTGACGGAGGGCAAATGCGAGACTTTGTGTATGTCAAAGATGTGATCAAAGTGATAGCCTATCTTTATGAAAAACAACCTCAAAACGGTATATATAATTTGGGAAGTGGCAAGGCTAGAACCTTTTTAGATTTGGCCACCCTCACTTCCAAAGCTATGGGCGTGACACCCAATATCTCTTTCATAGATACCCCAGCTGATATTAGAGATAAGTATCAATATTTTACCGAAGCAGCTATGCAAAAGCTCATCTCCACGGGATACAAGAACGATTTCTATACCTTAGAAGAGGGAATCTCAGAGTATGTAAATGAATACTTGACCCCAGCAAAGTATTATCTATGAGCGCCCAGACCTTGCTTTACCTGCTGATAGCCATTGCCACATTTGAGTTTGTTCTTGAACTTGTGTTGGGTGTGCTCAACCAGCGCCATAAGCCTGCCCAACTGCCCGAAGAGCTATCAGGGGCTATGGATAGTGCTACTTATGAGCGATCCAAAGGCTATCATCGGGAAAATTATCAAGTGCAGTTACTTACTTCCTCTATTAGCTTTTTGCTTTTTATCTCGGTATTAGGATTTGGCCTTTTAGGTAATCTAGCAGATTATATCTCAGCAAGTATTTCTCAACCCATTCTGTCCTCCTTGGCATTCTTCGCAGTGATTGCAGTGGTGTCTGATTTTTTGTCTACCCCTGTAAGTTGGTATCAGACCTTCAGCATAGAAGCGAAGTATGGATTTAACAAAACCACACCCAAACTTTTTTGGATGGATAAATTCAAGGCTTATGCATTGGGAGGAATCTTAGGCACGGTGATTATGGGCTCATTGCTATGGTTGATTTTTACTTTGGGTAGTGGCTTTTGGATATACTTCTGGCTCATAGCCACCGTACTTATGGTATTGCTCAATGTATTTTACACCTCTTGGATTGTACCTCTATTCAATACTTTGACACCGTTAGCTGCGGGTGAGCTCCGGGCAGCCATAGAGCAGTATTGCCAAAAAGTAGATTTTCCACTCAGTAACTTATACATCATAGATGGTTCCAAACGATCTACCAAGGCCAACGCATTTTTCTCAGGAATGGGTAGCAAGAAAAAAATTGTGTTGTACGACACCCTTGTCCATGAGTACAGCATCGATGAGATTGTGGCTGTGCTGGCACATGAGGTAGGGCACTACAAAAAGAAGCATGTATATCTCGGCCTTGCTATGGGCATTTTGAGTACTGGATTTATGCTTTGGCTGCTTTCAAAAGTGGTGTATTCCGAAACGTTGAGCCTGGCTTTAGGGGCCAATGGACTTCATGCAGGGGTCAATCTGGTGGCTTTCGCCTTATTGTATTCTCCCGTATCTACATTGGTGGGGCTTTTAGGAAATCTTCTTTCGCGCAAAAACGAATACGAAGCCGATGCCTATGCAGTGCAAACCAGTTCGGGTTTCGCCTTACAAGCCGCCCTTAAAAAACTGCATGTGGATAGCCTCAGCAATCCCACTCCACACCCTTGGTATGTATTTATGCATTACTCTCATCCCACCCTCATACAAAGGGTAAGAGCCATGCAGGCACTTTCTTAAGCATACCAATATGCGCCTTGTTGCTCTCTATGTCAAAGCATATAGTGGCCTAAGTAGAGAGGCATGGATGCTTTCGGTCATTATGTTTATCAATAGGGTAGGCTCTATGGTCATCCCTTTTCTGAGCATTTACCTCACATCAGAGCTTGGTTTTTCTATAGAGCAAACGGGTTGGATTTTGGGTGCTTACGGCCTAGGCTCTATTCTAGGTTCCTTTATTGGGGGCAAACTCACGGATTTAATAGGACATTTCAGAGTGCAAACGGGCAGCCTTTTACTTAGCAGCTTACTGTTTATGGCCTTGTATCAAGTACACACCTTCTTCCCCATGATGGCAGTGATTTTTTTATTCGCAGTGGTGGCGGATAGCTTGAGGCCTGCCAATGCCACTTCGGTCGCTTTTTACTCCAAACCTGAAAATGTAGCACGAGCCTATTCCCTGAACCGTATGGCTGTGAATTTAGGATTTTCCATAGGGCCTGCAGTAGGAGGCATGTTGGCTACGGTTTCTTATTTCTGGTTGTTTGCCACCGATGCCACCACTTGTGCAGTAGCGGGACTGTGTTTTTACCTGTACTTCAGAAACAAACCCGGTTTCAAGAAAGACATGAAGGCGGAGAAGATTGCTGAAGCCATTCCCTCTGTTTCGCCAGGATTGAACTTGCAGTTTATTTGGTTTGTAAGCATGACTGCGCTCTATGCCACTATCTTTTTTCAGCTCCTTGCCACGCTACCCTTGTATTACAAGCAAGTGTATGCTCTATCAGAAGGGCAAATTGGGTTGCTGCTTGCGCTAAACGGGGCCATAGTTTTTGCCTTGGAAATGGTAGTGGTGTATGTTCTCGGAGATCGGTTTCAGCATAGGTATTTGATCATGATAGGCGCTGCGCTGAATGGGCTATCGTTTTTCCTTCTGTACGCCTTTTCAGGAGTTCCTTTTTTGGTGTTGGCCATGATTGTATTAAGTATTTCAGAGATTTTGGCTATGCCTTTTCTTTCGGCTATGGTGGCAGCCCATGCACCTGCTACGCGTAGGGGTACGTATATGGGCATGTACACGATGGCCTATGCTATTGCCCAAGTGCTGGGTCCAGTGCTGGGCATGCAGGTAGTGGAGCACTTTGGCTATGATATGCTTTGGATGGTGTGCACCGTGCTTGCTGCGCTGAATATATGGGGTTTGTATGTAAACCGTTGGGGTGTGAAGAGCTAAAGCTGAGAGTAAGATTGCTACTTCTTAATTTCTCCATGAAACAAGCTTAAACCCTAAGACTCAACTTGCTTTTGATTTTTAGTAATTGATTTGTTTCTTTACGGTTTATCTATATTGAATTTGTTAGGACGAATTTTAATTGATCTTTATTTACCATCTAAAAAGAATATTTTATGTTATTTTTAAAAACGATTAGAAAAAAAATTTTGCCACCTATTGTATTAGACTTCTTGGCATTTACTAAAAATAAGGTAGCCATAATGAGAGGTAAAAGTGCCTATTCTTTTCTTGATGAGGAAGTTATAATAAAAAAATATTTAAACGAACTATCGATAAAAAATAAATATTGTGTTGATATAGCTGCATCAAATGGGATAACTATGTCAAACACTTATTCACTTTTCAAAGAGGGCTGGGATGGAATGGCAGTAGAATTTGACTCCATTTTGTTTGGTGAATTATCAAATCATTATGAAAAATTTTCAAATGTAAATCTTGTAAAAACAAAAGTAATTCCTGATAATGTCATATCAATTCTGAAATCATGCCTCTGTCCAAAAGAATTTGCCTTCTTAAGTTTTGATATTGATAGTTATGATCATTATGTGTTAGACGAGTTGTTGTCTGAGTATAGGCCACAGCTTGTATGTGTTGAAATAAACGAAAAAATACCTCCGCCAATTTCTTTTACAGTAAAATATTCTTCAGATCATGTTTGGGCAGTAGACCATTTTTATGGTCAAAGTATTTCAATGTGTTATAAGCTTTGTATTAAATATAATTATGATATAGTAGAACTGCACTATAACAATTTATTTATGGTTCCCAAAGAAGTTAACAAGTTTAATTCATTGACTCCAGAAGAAGCTTATGATGTTGGTTACAGAAATAAGAAAGACCGTAAGGAAAAATTTCCTTGGAATAAGGATATGGAAGAATTGTTAGTAATGGATAAAGAAAATGGAATTAAGTTTTTAGCGATGAAATTTGAAAAATATTCTGGAAAGTTTATTTTAGAATAATTTTGAAAGTAAGTAAATCATTACTCTTTTGAGTTTGCAGCTCCTAGACTTTAATAAATATATAGCCTTTTTAGTTATTTAGATTGCCTATTATAATGTTTATCAAAGGTTTTATTTTTAGGTCACTGCTGATTTTGTGGGTCGCAAAGCGTTTAGTTTATTAATCAGTTTAAATTTGATTCCCCCAACTGGAGCTGTTTTCAGCTCATAGCTTTTTGCGAGTTGCCATTCTCTTATTGGTTGGTGTTGGGCGTGGGTTTGCCTTTAGCATCTAGCTATTAGCTTTTGGGTATTAGCTAAAGTCTAAATCCTAACGTCTAAACGCTAAGGCCTAACATCTAATCCCTAAAGGCAATTTTCTCGCTCGTACCCATCTAAAATACCCCAATAATCCAACAA
>DAINOB010000003.1:0-26773 GCA_036735585.1 Cytophagales bacterium
GATAGATACCCTCATGGCATCTGGTACAACAACAGTTTATACACTTGCATCTAGTATGGGATCAGGGAGTCCTTGCTTTAGAATTGCCTCTTTAGACGGTTGCGATCAGATGAAAAGTAGTGCACTGTTATGCGGGTTTTCAGGAATTACAATTTCAGCTCCGAATGATTATAACCTCTTGAATTGGATCAACCCAAAAGGTGTGGTGCAAAATCTTCAATTAAGCAGAATAGATTTAGGCAATCTGGCATTTTTTGGAATTGCACCCATACCACAGCAATACAATGATAGTGCAGTTATATGTGGTCAAAATTATTGCTATAGCCTTAGAGCCACTATGGCCGGCAGTGGGGCAACTGTAGGCTCCGATACCTTTTGCATCACAGCAGTTTCTATCAAAAATCCCTCATCTGTGATTCAACCTTATGCCTCCGTAGAGAATGGAGTTATGCTTTTAAGATGGGATCTGCCAACTGGAATTGTAGGTGGCCAGATCAGAGCTACCAGAACAGAAAATAATGGAAGTGCGGCTGCACTTAGATTTCCATTTCTAAACGAAGTGACTGACAAGCCAGCAAGACTTGGCAGAGGCCTGTTCTGCTATTCTTTATCGATTAGAGATACTTGTGGCAATCAGTCGCAAACCCAAACGAAAACATGTGCAATATGGTTGAGAGGAACTGGTTCGGGAGAAACAGAAAGACAATTGAACTGGACAGCATTTTCCGGATTGGATACCACCATTGACTATACCTACACTTTACAAAAGCTAGATCCTCAAAACAATGTGGTTCGATCCATTGAATTGGGAAACACTTTAAGCTATTTGGACAATGTAATCGAAGAAGGTTTCCAGAATATTGGATTTAGAATTAGGGCCACTTCTCCCCTATTTCCTGATAAGGAGATGTATTCGAATACCATAATTCTAGAGCAACGTTCTGGGTTGTATGTCCCATCAGCATTTAGCCCCAATGGGGATGGTGTCAATGATCTATTCTTTGTTCAGGGCAGATTTTTGGATAATTTCCGACTATCTGTTTTTAATAAGTGGGGAGAATTGATTTATCAAAGCTTAAACTTTACCGACCAATGGGATGGCACTTTCAGAGGTAAGATAGTGCCTACTGACGTATATGTTTATGTTTTAGAAGCTTCTGATGTAAACGGCAAGAAATTTACGAGAAAAGGAACAATCACGATATTAAACTAAGGAAAGGCAATGTTTGACATGTTACAAATGATGGGAAAGCTTAAGGATATTCAAGCCAAAATGAAAGCTGCCCAAGATACACTTACTGCCATCAAAACTACGGGCGAGTCAGGAGGAGGCATGGTAAAAGCCACCGTAGATGGCAAAAAGAACCTCATAGCTTTGGAAATAGATGAAAGCTTGATCAAGGTTGAAGATAAGTTATTGATGACACAATTGTTAATTTCTGCTATCAATAAAGCACTACAAGAGGTAGAACCTTTGGCGCAGGAGCACATTCGCAAGCAAACAGAAGGACTTATTCCAAATATTCCCGGATTTGATCTCAGCAAACTTACCGGACAATAGACCCTTGTTTCCTCCTGAAGAGGTAGCGGTGGTGATCCTCAATTGGAATGGAACCGCCTTTTTAGAAAAATTCTTGCCTTCTGTAATTTCTAATGCAGATGGAGCTGGTGTAATTGTGATTGATAATGCATCACAAGACAAACCTGAATTGATACTCAAAGAAAAATTTCCAAGTGTTTCGTGGATTCACTTAGATAGAAATTATGGATTTTGTGGAGGTTATAACAGAGGTTTGGCACAGCTGAACTATACCTATTTTGTCTTGCTCAATAGCGATGTAGAGGTAACAGAGGGCTGGCTCCAGCCTTTGATCAAGGCCATGAACTCGAAGGCCCAAATAGCAGCTTGTCAGCCCAAGATTATGGACTATTACCATCCTGATAGATTTGAATATGCAGGTGCTGCGGGAGGGTTTATGGATTGGTTGGGATATCCTTTTTGTAGAGGAAGAATATTTGAAACTCTAGAACAAGATCAAGGACAGTACAACGAGTCCATTCCAGTTTTTTGGGCAACAGGTGCGGCCATGTGCATCCGATCCGAAGCATTCAAGCAAATAGGTGGTTTTGATGAAAGATTTTTTGCTCACATGGAAGAAATTGACCTTTGTTGGAGACTTCAAAACAAGGGATGGAAGATTTATGCAATTCCTGAATCGGTGGTGTACCATGTAGGAGGAGGAACTTTGGCGTCAACCCATCCTAAAAAAACATTTCTCAACTTTAGGAATAACCTGCTGATGCTGCACAAAAATCTACCAAAGAATCAGCTCTTTAGCACTTTACTTGCGCGATTATTTCTTGATGGACTGGCAGGTCTTAAGTTTATTGCAGAAGGAAAATTCAAAAACTTCGTCTCTGTAATCAAAGCTCATTTTGCCTTTTACCACTTTGTAATCCAATCCCCTAAGCGTAAGGAAAACTACTTATTGCCTGAAACAATAAGCAGGCAATCATTGATCTGGACCTATTATATAAAGAAGAAAAAAACCTATTCCGGTTTTAATTAAACAATAAAGATAATAATCAATTATCCCAAATCTCTGAACCCTTGCGCAAATGCTTGCGTATGTCCATGAGCCAAGCTAAACCCAGATATACAATTAAAGGTGACCCCATTGTGAGAAAAGAGCTGTATATAAAAAACTTTCTGATGGCAGACGGAGCAATGTTCATTTTCTCTCCCAACCTATTACAAACCCCAAAAGCTTGTGATTCAAGTATAAATGCCAACTTCTTCATGACAGCTAAGGTTAAAAAAATTCTTAATTGTTAACTCTAATCGTTAGTTTTGCGCAAATTTAAACTTATACCTCAGTACAAACAATTTACTTTCGAAATACTCAAACTGAAAATTATGAAACGATTTATTCAACCTTTGTACGCCCTTGCTTTTTTGGGTATGATGTCCATGACAGGCTGTTCGCTTGCCAAAATGATCAAAATGTCAAAGGACCAAAAACTTACAGTGACACCCAATCCTTTAGAACTACATGGTGACAGCGTAAGTTTTGAATTGTCTGCATTGTTACCTGTAAATCTGCTTCGCAAAGGCAAGGTTTATTCTGTTGCTCCCACTTACAAGTATCAAGACCAAAGTATCAAATTGAAAGAAATAGCTTTCAGGTATGAGGACTTCCCAAATCAGAAAAATCAGCAACCTGAGATAAAAGAAAGATTCTCATTTGCTTATAAAGATGAGTACAAAAGAGGTGACTTAGTATTGCAGGGAATTGCTTCAGATCAAAATGGCAAAAGCAAATCCACTTTGGAAATGCCATATGCTAAAGGTGTAATCACTACTTCTAGAATGGTAAGAGATGTTTACAGACCTACTTATATTGATCGTGGTTATAACAACAAAGAGGAACTAGAACCTACCAATGTTAATTTCTTCTTCGAGCAAGGCAAGTCTAATCTCAGAAAGTCAGAAATTAAAGGAAACTCAGGTAAATTCATGGACGCATTCATTGCAGCAAAAAATGTAACTCGCACTGTTGTGATCACTGGTATGCACTCACCTGAAGGTACAGAAAGAAAAAACACCAGCTTGGCTCAAGACAGACCTTCTGAAATCGAAAAGTATTACAGAGCTCAAATGAAAAAGTTTAAGTACGGAACCGCAGCAGATTCTATAAACTTCATCATCAAACCAGTAGTAAGAGATTATGCTGAATTCAAAAAAGCAGTGAGCGATGATACTAAACTAAGCAGCGAACAGAAGTCTGAAATTATGGGCATTGTAGATGGAGCGGGAAGTTTTGAAGACAAAGAAATGAGCCTTCAAAAATTAAGCTACTACAAAATGATTCTGAAAGATATCTATCCAAGAGTTCGTACTGCCAAAACTGAAATATTAACAGTAAAAGTAAAAAAATCAGATGCAACGATCATAGCTCTTTCAAAAGGTATAGCCGATGGTACACTTGCTGATACCTCACTTACCGATGCTGAATTGGCATTTGGAGCTATGAATACTCCCGTGTTGGAAGATAGAGCTGCAATCTTTAAGGCTGCAACTAAGAAGGACGACAGCTGGCAGTCACACAACAACTTAGGTGCAACATACCTTGAATTGGCAGCCAAAACCTCTGATAAAAATGAGCGAATTAAGTTTGCTGACATGGCAATCACAAATCTTCAAATTTCAAAAACAAAGCAAGATTCACCAGAAGTGAATTCAAACCTAGCTTGTGCTATGATGATGAAGAATGAAGGCTTCGAAACAGCGCTTGGCAATCTTAAGAAAGTTCTAGATGCAAATCCTAGTGCTGAAGTAAGAAGCAATGCAAGTGCTATGAAAGGTGTATTGGAAATCAAAACCGTGAAGTACAAGGACGCCATCACAAGTCTAGGCGCAACAGAGCAAAGTGCTGATGTAAAGTTCAATAAAGCTCTTGCTCAATTACTTGACAGACAGTTCTCTCAAGCGAAAACTTCATTCAGTGAAGTAACTGGCGAAAATCCTGGAGATGCGAAAGCAGCTTACTTAGCAGCAGTGACCGCAGCAAGATTAGGCAACGAGTCAGATGTATTCAACAATCTTAGAAAAGCGATTAGTTTGGACAACAGTTTTAAAGCATACGCTTTAGAAGACCTTGAATTCCTTAACTATTTCAACAGCGCAGGATTTATGGATGTGCTGAAATAATTTAAACTTATTTCATTGTAAAGAGCCCCGATTTCGGGGCTTTTTGTTTTATTGGGCAGTAGAAAAAAATCTACAAACAAAACTTGAGTCCATGAATGGTAAACTAGTAAGGTACACATTGCTCCTATTACTTGTTGCTGCCACACATTTTGCATCTGCACAAGAGTTTAAGCCTTTGCTTATTGTTGGGGTTAATGCAAGCCAAATAGATGGAGATACGCTAAGTGGATATGACAAAGGAGGGATTTATGCAGGCATAGGATTGATGTATGGCATTGGTAAAAAATCAATGCTTCACACTGAAATTACTTACAGCCAAAAAGGAGCACGAAATAAAAGTACCGATGATTTTATCTTGATTTATAGGCTAAACTACATTGCCATACCCATTTTATTTTCAACCAAAGTCCATCAATCAGGCATACTCATGGAAGGTGGTGTTGGCAATGCCATTTTAGTAGGACAACATTTTGATTTCAATGGTTTTGTGGCAAAGAGTTTTCCTGCACCTATTAAGAACATTGATCATACCTTTATTATAGGCGCAGAATTCCCTGTAATCAGAGATCTTACATTTAATCTACGTTTTAATTATTCGATATTCCCCGTGAGTGAAAGGCCAGCTTTCTTCAATAATTATCTTACTCTAACGCTGAGGTTCTACCCTTCAGGCAGTATAGAAAGAAATTAACCTATTCTTCAGATTTCTTTTCAGACTTTGGTTTTGACGCTTTCTTGGGTTTGCTTGGTTGCTGTTCCACAGCGTCTTCCACCTTTGATTCAAGTGTAGTTGCATCCTCATTTACAGTTGGACCCTCTTCTGCATCAGAAGAAAAAATCTCCGGTTCTTTTGCCTTCAAAATCAAGTACCAAGACACCAGCTTTCTAATATCGGAGGTGTACACTTTTTCCTTATCAAAATTACTCACCACTTGCTCTAAAAAATCGGATAGCTCTGCTCCATCTGATTTTTGATCTACAGGTATGGTATCAGAAAATTTCTCATGGATGCGTTTCATCACCGCAGGCAAGCCTATAATTCCTTCCTCATCGGTGGTATACACTGAAATCTCTTGAAGCACTGAAACTCTAAGGTTTACCCCTGCGACAAATTTCTTTTTTGATTCATCGAGTGATTCTAGAATTACCCCACTGCGTGTAGGTTTCAAAATTTTATACAGTCCTGGCTTGCCAGAGACAGCGGCTACATCTTTAAATGTCATTGAATAAAAAGGGTGGTTATTTAATTACAAAATTAATCGGAACACTGTAGTTTGCGTTGTATCCCGGGGCGTTAAAATTCATCAACTTCACTATTCTTAACGCCTCGTCACCACAGCTCCCGCCTATATTTTTTACTACCTTAAAGTCTGAAGTTTTACCAAACTCATCTAATTTAAAGGTCACAATGCAGGTACCTTGAATTCTATTACGCTTGGCCATAGGCGGGTATACCAATTTGTCCTCAATAAATTTCACAAGAGCTTCCTCACCGCCTTCATAGTGCTGAGACACTGGTATGGTCATCTTTTTTTCCTGAGAAGCATCCGACTGTGCAAGCCCTGCATGCGATAATAAGGCCATAAAAGTGAATGAAAATAGAAGTCGAAGTAGATTTTTCATGAGGTAGATAATTTGATTTATGTGTACAAGTATAATCAATTCTTAAGAATAACCGACTGAATATTAAGGTTGCGAAAGGGTGGCTTGGTACAGATTGAGCATATAAAGCAAAAGCTCTTGGGTGCCTTTCTGATCTTCTGCTGAGGTGACAAATACCGGAGGCAGACTTGCCCATTCTTTGAGCAATTCCCTTTTATATTTAGCTGCTGCAGACTGTGCTTTAGTATATCCAATTTTATCAGCTTTTGTAAAAATCATGACAAATGGAATACCCTGCTGCCCTAGAAACCTAAGAAATTCCAAATCCATAGTTTGAGGTTCAAGCCTACTGTCAATCAAAATACCTGCAAAAAGAAGAGTTTCTCTTCCTTTAAGATACTGCCGAACCATCTGCAACATATCTGCCTGCTGCTTTTTACTCACTTTTGCAAAGCCATAGCCAGGCAAATCCACCAAATACCATTGTTTGTTGATGATAAAATGATTGATCAATTGAGTTTTTCCTGGGCGTCCAGATGTCTTTGCTACGCCTTTTTTATTCAGCAGTGCATTGATTAATGAGGACTTACCAACATTAGCCCTGCCGATAAATGCAAATTCAGGCAGGCCATCAACAGGACATTGTGCAAGTGAAGTAGAGCTCTTTACAAATTCAACTGCGTGAACCATTTAAAAACCATTTTTTTTTAATTTCTCATACATCATTTTCACGTTTATTATGACTTAAAATTACGGCTCAAATGATTACATTTGTGCCAAATCGTGTCTGAATTACCATTTTTAAAACCTAACCCTGGCGTCATGTTTCCCAAAGGCTTCATACTTGCATTAAATCTTACATTTATACTTTGCTCAGTTTTAGCATTCGGACAGATTTCGGAAAAAGACTTCAAAAAGCTGGAAAAAGAGGCTAATGGATATTTCATTATTGATGAATTCTCTAATGCATTGCCACTTTACCTAAAACTCGATAGTATTAAACCAGGCAATCCAAATACAAACCTTCAGATAGGTATTTGTTATTTAAAGGGCAAACAAAAGAAAAATTCATTGGATTACCTTATAAAAGCTCTACCAATTGCCGATGTAAAAAAAGAAGTGGATTTCTATTTAGGCAAAGCATATCACTATCATCATGAATTTTCTAAAGCTCAAACTCACTATTTAAAGTTCCAAAAGGCTTATGATGAGGGCGATAAGAGTCTTCAAAAACTTGTAACTAATTCGGATCTTAAAAGGTATATCAAAAACTGTGATCATGGCAAGGTTCTTATTGCCAATCCTATTCCCGAATTTTATATTGAAAATCTAGGAAGCCCCATAAACTCAGAATGGCCTGAATATGTGCCCGTAATCTCAGCAGATGAAACAGAGTTGATCTTCACAAGCCGTAGACCTGATACCCAAGGTGGTGGCAGAGATCCTGAAACTGGGGATTTTTACGAAGACTTGTACATATCCAAAAGAAATGAGCCCACCGACCCTTGGAGCACACCAGAAAATATGGGTCCTACAATCAATACTTCAGGTCATGATGCCAGCGTGGCTTTGTCAGCTGATGGTCTAGAGCTATTTATCTACAGGTCAGGATCATCTAGTGTAGGTCAGCTTTTCTCAGGTGATCTGTATCAATCAGAGAACAGAAGCGGGGTTTGGAAAGAACCTTTCAAACTACAAACAGGCATTAATTCAGAGTTTTGGGAACCTCATGCCTCTATCAGTTCAGATGAGAAGGTCTTGTACTTTGCATCAAATCGCCCTGGAGGCTTTGGAGGACTTGATATTTATGTAATTCGTAGGCTGCCGAA
Organism: Cytophagales bacterium; assembly: GCA_036735585.1. Classification (GTDB taxonomy): domain Bacteria; phylum Bacteroidota; class Bacteroidia; order Cytophagales; family JAIYAX01; genus JAIYAX01. Next base: position 8,143 of record DAINOB010000003.1, read on the forward strand.
TGGTGACTGGGCATTACCTCAGAACCTTGGCCCCACCATTAATACCGCGGAAGATGAAGACTCCCCTTTTATACACCCAGATGCCAATAACAATACTCTATACTTCAGTTCTAAAGGGCACAACAGTATGGGGGGATATGATGTATTCAGAACTACATTCAATCCGCTAACAAGCGAATGGTCATCTCCTGAAAACATTGGGTACCCTATCAACAGTGCCGATGATGATATCTACTTCGTGTGGAGTGCAGATGGTACAAGAGCATATTTTTCTTCTATCAGAGACGATAGTTACGGAGATCTTGACATTTATATCGTAAACCTTCCCGAAAAAAGCTCAAACGTAATGCTTGTAAAGGGTAGAATTATTGACGATGAAACTGAAGAAGCTGTTCCAGCTGTAATTACAGTAAGGAATAACGAAACCAATGAAATAGTTGGAATTTACAACCCCGATCTTTCCAATGGATCTTTTAAAATTTTATTGCCTCTAGGAAACAACTATGGTATCAGCGTAGATGCGGAAAATTATTTATTCTACTCTGAGAATATAAGTTTGCCCAATGATTTGATCTATACTCAAGTCATTAAAGATATTAGACTGAGCCATATTCTAGTTGGTAAGCAGTCCATATTAAGAAATGTATTTTTTGATTTTAACAGAGCTACTCTTCGCAAAGAGTCAGAGCCAGAACTGGATAAGGTATTGAAGCTTTTGGAAGATAATCCTAGACTAATAGTAGAGATAGCGGGACATACCGATGATATTGGCACCGAAGAGATTAATAAAAAACTTTCTCAAGAAAGAGCCAAAACTGTAGTAGATTATATGATCAGCAAGGGTATAAACCCCGAACGTCTTTTTCCCTTTGGCTATGGATATGATTTCCCTATCGTAGAAAATGTGGACGATGCTTCTAGACAATTGAACCGTAGAACGGAGTTGATTATCCTTGACGGAAGAAGGGCAAAAGAACTACTTGCTAAGCACGAAGGGTACTACAATGAAATGAGAAAAGAAGATTCTACTTTCACTTTGATTGGCAGCTATGATCCTGCGAAGGTGGTGAAAGGTAGAGCTTTGGAATACAAAAAACCTTCTGAGCAAACAGATGCGGATGTCAAAAAAGAAATAGCAGAAGCTGAAGAGAGAAGAAGACAGGCAGCCGAAAAAATAAAAGAAAAGAACAAGCAAAAAGAAATTGCATCGACAGGCCAAACAGAAAAGAAGAAAACAGAGGAGAGCCCCAAAGAAAAAGTAAGTCAGAGTATCGAAATGTTTTTCGCCTTTGACAAATATGATGTGACTCGCTCAAATCAACAAAAGCTTGACAGCCTGATAGATATAGTTAAATCAAATCCTACCCTTAAGATCCAACTGAATGGGTATACCGACAATGTGGGCGATGATAAGTACAATCTTTACCTAGCAGGATTGAGGATTAAATCTTGTGTAAACTACTTGATATCCAAAGGTATATCTAAAGATAACATACAAACCACAGCGTTTGGTGAAGAGTATCCGAAGTACGATAACAATACCCTCGCGGGAAGAAGCAAGAATAGAAGGGTAGAGGCACTTTTAACTGAAGAATAGTGACTCATACAAGATTTGTAATTAATTGCCTATTTATTACAAAGTGATTTTTCTAAGGTTTTTGAGCTTATTATAGGTATTCGAAATTTTACTTCCTTAGAGCCTATTGAAGGTAAGATCAAAATTTCTAAAAATTCATTTTGATTTTGATTAGGAGATTTGGGAAAACATTGGTTATAAATTTTAAAAAAATCGACTCTATTTGCAAAAGAAAGGCATTGATTCCTCACATTGCCCTCTAATTCGTTTTTTCTAGCTGAACAGTTTTAGCCATAGATTCAAGTTTTTGTATAATTGAATCGAAAAAGCCAATTTAGAGAGTTATTGCACCACCCGAATGCATACATGAATGTAAGATTGATAAGATTTTTTACAGTTTTCATCTTGTTAACTGCAAGTTTTCACAGCCTTTTTGCGCAAGCTGATAAGGATTTAGTGGACATAGCAGATGAAACCTACAATTTTGGTGATAAGATAGATGCCTTGGATCAGTATAAGCTGGCGGTGGACATTAATCCTAACAACTTGCGGGCAAACTTAATGGCCGGAGTGGTGTATTTGGAAACAATCAACAAAGATCAAGGGCTCAAATATTTACTCAAAGCGTATGAATTGGATTCAAGCTGTAGAAAAGACATCCTTTTTCTTATTGCACAGGCATATCACTTTGGTGAAGATTTTGACAATGCTGAAATTTATTACAATCGATACAAAAATGTAGTAACCAAAGGAGGAACGAAAAAAGCAGATCCAAAAGTCATATTACAAATAGATGTACGAATTGCTCAATGTGCTACCGCCCGAAAATTAATATCAAGCCCAAAAAATGTCGAAATCAGCAGTTTAGGCAAGGCCATCAACACATACCACCCAGAGTATGGCCCTGTAATCTCATCTGATGAGCAAATGCTCATATTTACCTCCAAAAGATCAGGAGGTATGTCCAATGACAAAGATGTTACCAACGAATATTTTGAGGACATCTACATATCAAGACTTGAAAATGGAGAGTGGACTAAGGCAAAAAATATTGGCGAACCCATCAATACAAAGGGACACGATGCGTCCATTGGCTTGTCAGCGGATGGTAAAACACTTTTTATCTATAAAGACCTAAGAGCAGGTGATATTTATTTTTCAAATAGAAATACAGACGACACCTGGTCTAAACCCGAACCAATGGCGGGAAATATCAATTCCAGTTATGCTGAAACCTCAGTATCCTTGACGGCTGATGGCAATCAGTTATTTTTTTCTTCCAATCGCGAAGGTGGCATTGGTGGGTTCGATATTTACACCTCTATGAAGGACAAAAAAGGAAATTGGGCTTCACCAAAAAACATTGGCAAAGAAATTAATACCTCTTTTGACGAAGAGTCCCCTTTTATTGCAGCGGATGGGAAAACATTGTATTTCAGCTCTAGAGGGCATGAAGGCATGGGAGGATACGATATTTACAAGAGCGTATATAATGAGAAAACCAAGAAATGGAGCAAACCTGAAAACTTGGGCTACCCTATCAACTCTGTAGATGATGACATCTATTTTGTAATAGCAGCCGATGGACTTAATGCCTACTATTCCTCGGTAAAAGAAAGTGGAGAAGGTGAAAAAGATATTTTCAAAATTTTGCTGGATCCAAAAAAATCAGACGAGCGCAGAAAACTCGAAAACCTGAATAAATCAGATAGCGTGTTGGCAAAAGACAGTTTGGATCCAAACGTTGATCCATTGGCAAATGCCCCACTTGACCCTTCACTTACTAAAGAAATAGTATCAAAAGAAGAAACTACAACCGCAAAGGTAAGTGAGCCATTGCCTAGAGAACCGGTGACCATAAAGGCATCGGTAAAAGATCTTGGAAGTGGGGAGCTTACCACAGCTAAAGTCACCTTGCAAAACATTAATACCGGTACACCCATTCGTTTGATGCGAAGCCCGGATGGAAGTTATGAGCTTAGATTTACCCCTGATAAAAAAGGAACCTACCGATTGACCGCAGAAAAAGAGGGATATATGTTTAAAAGCATAGATTTAGTGCTGGATGCTGCCGGTCCAGAGCCAAAAACAGAAATTCAAGAGATAGGCCTTCAGCCACTTAAGGTAGGCCTTACGAGTGTGTTGCGAAACATTTACTTTGATTTTGATGCAGCTACTTTAAAGGAGGAATCCAATGCTGAGATCAGGAAAATAGAGCGGATGATGAAAGAAAATTCCTCTATGAAAGTTCAAATCTCAGGGCATACAGATAAAGTGGGAAGTCCTGAATACAATCTAGATTTATCATCCAGAAGAGCCAGATCTGTGATGAATGCTTTGATAGAAAGGGGCGTAGAGCCAAGTAGAATAGAGGCAGTAGGCTATGGAGAGGAGCGCCCGCTGGCTTCCAATGACGATGAGCCAGATGGTAGAGAAATCAATCGAAGAACAGAATTTCAAATACTCCAAAAATAACAGCAGAGAACACTCTGCCTCTTATTTTGTTTTTCAACTACAAGCACCTTTCAAAGGCATACCTTTGCGATCCTAAACATACCCATGAGCGTAGTTCCCTACAAGGCCCGGGCGGGCTCTAAGAAGCAACAAGTTGCAGAAATGTTTGACAACATTTCTCCAAAGTACGACTTCCTAAATCACTTTCTGAGTTTAGGAATTGATATAGTATGGAGAAAAAAAGCAATCAATTTTATTGCACCTTACAAGCCAAAGTACTTACTAGATGTTGCCACGGGCACAGCAGATTTGGCCCTTGAAGCCATGACACTGAATCCTGATAAAATCATAGGTATCGATATTTCCGAGGGGATGCTCTCTTTGGGTAGAAAAAAAATTACCAAAAAGGCATTGGACCAACGTATCAGCTTAGAAAGCGGTGACAGCGAACAACTACGCTTCCATGATGCTGAATTTGACGCTGTAATGGCTTCTTTTGGTGTAAGAAACTTCGAAAATTTACCCTTAGGATTAGCAGAAATGCATCGAGTACTCAAGCCTGGCGGTGTATTGATGGTACTTGAGTTTTCACAACCTGAGAAATTCCCTTTCAAGCAACTTTACAATTTATACTTCAACAAGGTGCTTCCGTCTGTAGGAAAAGTTTTTTCAAAAGACAATAGTGCATATACCTATCTACCAGAATCTGTACAAGTTTTTCCTTACGGAAAGGCCTTTATTGAGATTTTGAATAACTTGGGATTCAAAAATACCAAATGCTATCCACTCACATTGGGCATAAGCTCCATATATATCGCAGAAAAGTAGCTTTTTCTGCCCTACTGCTGCTCATGTTTGTAGCAGCCAATGGACAAAATAAAAAGCCGCCCAATTTGCCGAACTATGATGATAAGCTGCTTCATTTTGGTTTTTATGTGGCCCCTCATTACACCATTTATAAGGTAAAATACAGTCGTTTTTATCAGCGAAATATAGACACCATACAAGGTGTGAGACCTAAAGCCTCTCCAGGGTTTTCTACAGGATTTATGATTGCCTTAAGGATAGATGACTATTGGAACCTAAGATTTCTACCGGGGGTCAGTTTCTATGAGCGAGCCATCTGGTATAGATTTAAAAATGCCCCAGAAGATAAGCAGACAATAGAATCCACCTTTGTCGAGCTTCCTCTATTGGTGAAATTCAAGTCTCAACGCAGAGGTAACGTGCGCATGTATGTAACTACTGGGTTAAAAGCTGGCTTTGAAGTAGGTGCAAAACGAAAAGAAAGAACAGACCGGCAGCTGCGTACAAACAACAGAGACCTTTCTGTTGAATATGGTTTTGGACTCGAACTTTTCTACCCGCTTTTTAAGTTCGCCCCTGAAATCCGATTCAGCCATGGTGTAAACAACATGCTAGAACCAGACAATAATATCTACGCCAATTCCATCCAGCGGATTTATACACATTCTGTCACATTATACTTTAATTTCGAATAATGATTGCCTTTATTACCGGTGCTTCTTCTGGGATTGGAGCAGCCACAGCCAGAAGTCTAGCATCCCTAGGCTATGATTTGATCCTACTTGCCAGAAGAAAAGATAGACTAGAACAATTACAAAAAGAGCTCGAATTAAAGGTGAGCGTTCGCAGCCTTGCGGTAGATGTTCGAGATAAAGAAGCTGTGCTTTCCAACATTTCTGAACTTCCTGAAACTTGGCAAAAAATAGATGTACTAATAAATAATGCAGGCAATGCCCATGGTCTATCCCCTATTCACGAGGGCGATCTCAACGACTGGGATGCTATGCTGGATATCAATGTAAAGGGCTTGTTGTACATAAGTAGGGCCATAACGCCCGGAATGGTAGCCAGAAAATCAGGTTTTGTAATCAATATTGGCTCCATTGCTGGCAAAGAAGTGTATGCCAACGGAAACGTATACTGTGCCAGCAAACATGCAGTAGATGCACTTACCAAAAGCATGCGCATAGATCTGAATCCCTACGGAATTCGCGTGGGTTCAGTGAGTCCAGGACTGGTAGAGACTGAGTTTTCCCTTGTGAGATTCAGAGGAGATCAACAACGATCAAAAGCTGTTTATGAAGGTTATCAACCCCTTCTTGCGGAGGATATTGCAGATGCTATAGTATATATGCTTAGCAGACCTTCACATGTACAAATTGCCGATATGGTCATTCTACCTACTGCGCAAGCCTCTGCGACTGTGGTCAATAAAAAATCTCTCTAAAGCTCATTCTTTAAAGCCAGCGCTATTAGTGTAGCTGCCTCAAGCTCGTGTTTTCCTTCAAATGTCGTAATGGAACAATTTTCACCTCTTGATGATTTAAGTAATTCTGCTTGTTGAATATAGTGATCGTTAAGATATGGATCTTGTAAGCCATATACGATGCTCATCGGAACTGAATTTTTATATTCAGCAATCATTTTTATAGCGTATTCATGCGGGAAACCTCCAGCCCAGGTTGTAACGCTGTGAGGCTTAACTTCAGCATGTGATAGCCACCATCGGAGGAGTGTGGTAACCCCTTGGGAAAACCCAAAAAGATGAAGCTTAGCTCCCTTAGGGACAATGTCTGAAGCCAAGAGTGCATTGAGGTAGTCATGAATATCTTGTATGTCTATTTCCCTGTCATCGGAAGTCATCCAATTGGCTCCTGTTTTGCCTCCTGTGCCTTTGAGATAATACCTAGACAATGCCTCAGGGACTACAATTAACCGATGTGGTGCTTGCAATGGCTCCAACATAGCGCAAAAATCAACGCCTAAATATCCATAACCATGGGCACATAGCCAGACATCCTTAATCTCAGAGTCTTTCTCAGGTGATAATACGTACACACGAGCTGTCCTCGAAGTTTTAAAAAAGTGTTTTTTCAAAGTCATTTATTTATTCCTCCATCCAAGGAGCCCAAGTATGCATTTGTTCTGGGCTAATCTTTAAATTTTGCATCACCAATTTAGCCAATACTACAAAGGAAGATTGCGACAGCTGCATTTCTATGCTTTGAGGCCATTCAAATCCAGAGGGATTGATTGCACCAGTTTTAAGTGCAATTAGATTTTTGATTACGAGGTAGCTCTCTCTTGATTGATACCCTTCAGAGATGGCACGAAAAGCATTTTGAGCATTGCTGGTATCCGAAAGAGCCAATCGGCAAAGAATCATTTCTGCTTGGTCTTTGTATTCTAGAATGCTGTTTTTCAGTTCATATTCATACACAGTATTTGCCAAAAAATATTGCTCTTCCATAGCGAATGACCTTGCAAGACTTAATAACTGATTTTGAGAGAAGCGCTGATCCTTGTGTAGCTGCAGAAGCATAAAATCCCAAGCTACGGTATCGTTCATCCATACCAGCAATTGCCCATAAGATTTTAAGGAAGGTAAATGGCCTTGTAATGTTGCCCTTTTAAAATAATAAACTGCTGATTCATAATGAGACTTGCCCCACTCTATAAGTCCCAATCGATAGCCTGCTTCCACCATGCTTGAGTCCAATTGATAGGCTCTTTTCAAGTCATCTTCAACATTGGAGTCAAATCCTAGTGTATCACGGAGCAGTGCTCTTTGAAAATAGTCTTCTGCTTCTGCACCTCGATGAATGGCTTGATCGATGTAGTCCAACGATTTTTGAAATTCCTTTTTGCTGAAATACAATTGCGAGAGTAATCGATAAGGGGCAGGAAAGGCCGGCTGAAGCTTCACAGAAAGGCTGGCTTGTTGGTAGGCCAAGCTGCTATCACCGGATGCTAGTGCACACAATGCGTAATCCGTATGCAAAGGAGCGTAATTCTCGCGCTTTGAAACTGCTATTCCATACAAATCAAGTGCTCTTCCATACTTTTCCAATCTAGAGGCGAGTAAAGCTGCGGTATAAAACACCTGAAAGTTGTCTGCACCGTGCTCGATGGCCTTTTCATTAAATGCTAAGGCATACTCCATATTATTCATTTGAATGTAAAGACTGGATATGAGCATATTGGTAAAAATAGAGGATGTATCGCAGGCATACGCTCTATCAATCCATTTAAGACCTTCTTTGGCTTCTTGACCTGAAAAACCGATTACACTTAATAGAACTACCTTAAAGTGTTCACAGTAAAAAATACCAGATTGATATCGCTCAAGCACCTTTGAAGTGATGCAACGATCATCTAAGATAAAAATGTCGGAAAGGGCTAAGAGCAATTCCTTTTTGGCTGGAGAGTCTTCGCTCATATCCTCCAATGCCTTTAAAATTTCAGAGAACCCTGCATCTTTGATAAAATACTGGTTGTCTTGAAATACTTTTTGTAAAGCTTTTAAATACTCAAGAGAAGCGGATGTTTGATTTCTATTTGCTTCAATGGAGGCCAATAACATCAACGAAAGGGGATGGTCAGGCACTTTGAGCAAAAAGCTTTTGAGCTTAAGGGCAGATTCATCCCACTCCTTGCACATATAAAGGCAATAGCCTTGATAAATTGTGGAAGTTCCTTTGGGATCATGCATAGAGGCTAAGTCAAAGTACTTTAATGCCTCTCTATACTTAGGTTTTGGTTTGCTGAGTAGCAAATACCCGTAAAACATGGCTGCATCGTAAGGATTCTCTGAATACTTTAGAGACTTACTTGCCCATTTTAATGCCTTACTCAAGTCACCTTTCTCTGCTGATAGGATTGACATATAGTAATTGGCATAAGGATCATTCTTATCTCTTTTGAAAGCATCATTGAGCAAGTCCTCTGCTTTCTGCATCTGATCACTCTGCAAATAATAAACTGCAGGAATCACAAAAGCCGAGGTATTGAGGGGATGGTGATAATTCAGGCGTTGAGCGTATCGATTCATGGACATGGTGTCTCCCAAAATTCTTGAGGTTTCGGCCATGAACACCAAAAGACGCTCATTGATGCTATCAAGCAACAACACCGCTTTGGCTTCTTCCTGCACCTTTAGGTATTCACCTTGCTCAAAGAGTTCTTCAATTTTTTTAAGCCTTTCTGTGTAGTTGTCCGGGTTTATTGCGCGTGACTGATAAATAGTCTTTGCGGTTTCCAATGGATTAGGAGAAATACCAAATACATTGGGGGCTGGTACTGTTTGTGAATATGACAAAGTGATTTGACACATGAGGAATAAACTCATGCCACAAATTGTAACAAAGGCTAGATTGCAGACTTTCATTCACTTTAAAATGATTTTAAATATAGAAGTAAACTATTGAAATAATGTGCATACATACTGTTGTTTGTAGTCTACTAGTCTAAAAATGTATGATTTTGGTTCATACTCCATTGTCAATGAGGGTGAGAATATGTAAACTGCGGGAGATTAACTGAACTAAACTATGGAATGGAGTAGAATGATCGCATTCATCATGATTGTGGTAGGCATAGTCCTTATCGGAGTCGCATTTGTCATTGCCTCCATGCACATTGATGGGTATTGGGAACTAGGTGTACTTGGCTTCCTTTTAGCAGCTTTTGGATTGCTTCGCCAAAAGCAACATCGCAGATTGAAGAAATAGTACTTAGCTTTTTATTTTCTTTGCAGCGCTAAGCTCAGCTGACGTATGTATAATTCCAAAAAAATAGTCATTGTTTTACCCGCCTACAACGCCTCTAAAACCTTAGAGAAGACTTACAAAGAAATCCCATTCGATATTGTAGATGAAGTTGTGCTGGTAGATGATGCCTCAAAAGACAACACCACGGCATTGGCCAAAGAGTTGGGTATTCAGCATGTAATTAGGCATGAAGCAAACAAAGGCTACGGGGGAAACCAAAAAACTTGTTATTCTAAAGCCCTTGAAATCAAAGCGGACATTGTGGTAATGTTGCATCCTGATTATCAATACACTCCTAAGTTGATTCGGGCCATGGTTTCAATCATTGGAGAAGATTTATATCCTGTAGTATTTGGCTCAAGAATATTAGGAAAAGGCGCACTTAAAGGAGGAATGCCTTTATACAAATACATTGCAAACCGCTTGCTTACATTTTTTCAGAATGTGCTTATGGCTCAAAAACTTTCTGAATACCATACTGGCTACAGAGCCTTTTCAGGAGAGGTGCTTCGATCTATTGACTTCAGCCACAACTCTGACGACTTTGTATTTGACAATGAGATGATTGGGCAAATTTTTAACAAAGGTTTTGAAATAGGTGAAGTTACCTGCCCTACCAAGTATTTTAAAGAAGCCTCTTCCATAAATTTCAGCAGAAGTGTTACTTATGGATTAGGAGTATTGAGAGTGTCTATTCTTTATTTTTTGAATCGAAGCGGTTTGTACAAGGACAAACTATTCAGATAGCCTAGCGAGGAAAGAGGAACTCTAGCGGTTCGTTGATCAAAGCTCTCCAGTTGCCCCAAGAGTGCCCCTCATTGACTTCTACATACCTCAAATCATACCCTTTGGTCATCTTGCTTACGTACGGAAGAAAGTATTGAATGTAGCTTGACAATAAGTTTAATGATGTTTTTCATAAGCTTTGTTGATAAGATTGAAAAAGTTCTAATTTATGATACGCTCTTGTTAGGCTTTCACTTCTTAACATAGCCCTTTCAATATTCCAATGGTTAATTACGTAGTCCATCAGTCGCCCGTTATAATTAGGGCCAATTTGTGCATTTTCATTTATTGGGACGATGTCTTCTCTTACATTTCTAATTCTTGATCGCCTTGCTATACTAATTAATGTCCTTTTAGGATCATGTTCTCGCTCTGGATTTCTTGGAAAGATTGCCTTAGAAACTCCAGTGTATTTTGAAAAACCTTCAATATCAGCAAGCAGCCAAGATTCCACTTCTCTTATCGCAATGCGAAAAATCATGTTCGGATGGGGTGGATTTGAAAACCACTCATTTCTTAACAGCACCGGACAAGCGTTATTGTCTAAATCAGTAACTATAAAGAAAGGCGTTGATTTACAGGCTTGATTAAAACCATTTATTTTTGACTTTATATAGCCATTACCATGTCCATGATAAGAATATCCACTTAGATATTTATCATCAAAACATTCTAACAATTTTGACATTATATATTCGCTTAGTTCGTCTTCAAAAACTAAGTTTATAAGAATTGCCATTGTTAAAAAAGTGTAAGTTGATGAATATTCCTTGGTTTTGTTCTTGGTAAAATTGCTTCTCCAGGGCTTATACCGCCTTCTAACATTGCCTTGATTTCTGGAATTGTTGATGCCAATTTAACTATTGTTCCTTCAATTGTAGGTTCAAGCAATAATATTTCATCTAAAGAAATTCCCTTATCGTTCAATAAATCTATGCTATGGGAGGTAAGTATTATCTGCCTTCTTTTCGGTTTCTGTAGTTTATAAATCAATGAAGGTATCTTAGCAACAATAGCGCTGTTTAAAGAAAGTTCAGGTTCTTCCAAAAGAAGTAATCCGTCACCTTCTTGCAATGACCATAATAAGCCTATCAATCTTAGAGTACCATCTGAAAACTGATCTTCTCTTTGTTTCCCTGCTTTTGGTCGCCAATGTTCATAGATAGCTTCAAGATGTGGTTTTCCGCTTTCTTCTGTATAGTTAAACTCTTTAAATTGAGGCACTGCAATTTTTAAAGCAAATTCAATCTTTTTCAACCAAGCATTTCTGGTTTTTTCATTTACTTTTGAAATTCTTTCTAAAAAGCCTTTACCGAATGGATCACCGGGTATATCTGGACCAGTAAATGATTGTGGGTTTTTTAATAGTTGTGGCAGCAAATGTAAATAAACCGCAGCTTCTAAATATCTATTTAATTCTCTAAACTCTTTATTAGCATTAATTTGCTCTAGATAAGTTTGAGTTAGTCTGTCTTTATCATTATTGTCATCTTTATCAGGCCTATCTACTATTTGCTTAACTCCTTTCCATACTCTTTCATGTGTTAAAAATGGTTGTCTAAACCCCCTAGTTTCTTGTTTTATTCCAATTGAATATTTCCATTTCGCCTCCTTTTCTCCAAAATCAGAAAAATGTACTTCTATTTCTACATCAGGAAATGTTCTTGCTGCAAGACTTCTAATTTTAGATATCCCTCCTCTGTCTGTTACTGCTTTTTGCAAACCACCTCCAGGTTTTGCAATATCTCTTAAGAATCTGAGTACATCCAAGAAATTTGATTTCCCTGAAGCATTTGGGCCAACTACAAAGACTCTGTCGGTTAAAGCCACATCAACTTCTTTGAAGTTTTTCCAGTTTTTCAATTTAATTCTTGAAACAATCATATCATTAAATTCTTTGAACTCTCATCAATCGCTGCCACACTTTTGATTTGGCTCAAAGGCAAAGATACCGAATTGCAAATTGGTTAAATCATTCATTTCTCAATTTCAGATTTTTAGTTCAAGTAGTCTACCCTTCTTTGTTAAATGTACCCCAAGACTATTCTTAATGATTCAGGTTATATTAGAAACCAGTCTTTTGATAAAATCTCTTAATTTCGCGACCTCAAAAAACTTAGTATGCAGTTGAATGATCAAGGCTACAGCATCGATGGTGTAGCAGTTACCGAATTGTGCAACACCTATGGCACTCCCCTCTATGTGTATGAAACCCAGCACATGCGCAGTCAATATGTGCGTATGGAGAAAGCATTTGCTCACTGTAAAGTAAAGATCAATTACGCATGCAAAGCCCTTAGCAATCCCGCAGTATTGCGATTCTTTCGAAGTCTTGGATCTGGCTTGGATACAGTATCAATCCAAGAGGTGATGCTTGGCCTTAAGGCAGGATATGCCCCAAGTGAGATTCTATATACGCCCAACTGCGTCTCGATGGAAGAAATCGATGAAGCAGTAGCCTTAGGAGTACGAATCAACATCGACAACCTTTCAATTTTGGATCAATTTGGCCATAAATATGGAGGAAAGGTTCCGGTATGTATTCGAATCAATCCTCATATCATGGCTGGTGGAAATGCCAAAATTTCTGTAGGTCATATTGACAGCAAGTTTGGAATATCGATTTATCAACTGCCCCATCTCTTACGTATTGTTGAGGCAAATGAAATGGCAGTAGAGGGTCTGCACATGCATACAGGTTCTGATATTTTGGATGTAGATGTGTTTCTGCAAGGCGCAGAGCTGCTGTTTCAAACCGCACAATCATTTAAAAATTTGGAATTCCTTGATTTTGGTAGTGGCTTTAAAGTACCTTATAAACCTGGCGATATTGAAACAGACATAGAAGATTTGGGTAAGAGATTGGGCGAACGCTTCAATGAGTTTTGTGAAAGCTATGGCAAGCCGCTTACTTTAATGTTTGAACCTGGAAAATTTCTGGTAAGCCGTGCGGGCTATTTCTTTGCCAAGGTAAATGTGCTCAAGCAAACTACTGCCGCACTATTTGCAGGACTAGATACTGGACTCAATCATTTGATCCGCCCCATGTTTTATGATGCATACCATCACATTGTTAACATTTCCAATCCTACAGGAAAATCAAGAATCTACACGGTGGTGGGCTATATCTGTGAGACAGACACCTTTGGCTGGGATAGAAAGATAGCAGAAATCAGCGAAGGTGAAGTCTTATGTTTTGAAAATGCAGGGGCGTATTGCTTCACTATGGCCAGTAATTACAATGCAAGGCTTCGACCCGCAGAAGTATTGGTACATGAAGGAAAACATTTCCTCATTCGAGAAAGAGAAACCATAGAAGATATTTTGCGTGGAGTGCGAGATACAGTAGAATTTTAAAACAAAAACACGAAAAACCTACCATAATATTTTATAGTTTTGGAGTCTTGCTTTATTGAAGGTCTCCGCCATGTCTACCTTATCCGGCACACGTCTTAATCTGTATAGAGTTCTTATCCTCAGTTTGATAAGCTTCACTGGATTTCAAGCAAAAGCTACACACTTTGTAGGTGGAGATATTTCAGTGCAACGAGACGTGGACCCTGCGTATGTTACTATAATTCTCACGCTCTACAGAGATGAAATCAATGCTGCTGCCATATTGCCCCCGAATGATCTTATTACAATATATAGCAGGAATAATTTAGCTGCTGTTCAAGGAATTTTTATTTCACGTACTTCTATTGATACAGTACCATACTTGCGTCCTGATTGCAGTATGGGTATTTTGAGCACTACGAGGCATACCTATGTCACTACCCTGCACGATTCAGTTTTTGCTTCACTCAACCACCCAAGCGGATATATTTTTGAGTTTAAACGCCCCGCGCGCAACAATGTGATATCCAATATTGTAAATCCTGGCAATATTGATTTTGCTGTAGTTACAGAAGTGCCGCGATTTTTTGATGGGCAGGACAATAGAATTATCAACAGTTCACCTGTATTTACCAATAATTTAGGGGACATCGCCTGCTTTTTCAAACAATTTGACTTCGATCATAGTGCCATAGATGCAGATGGTGACTCTCTAGTATACAGTTTAGAAACACCCACTAGGGGGATTCTAGGCGGAAATTTTGTTCCGGTCGTATTTACAGCAGGATTTAGTCTCACCAATATGATTCCTGGAGCTCCCTCTCTTCAAATAAATCCAGTAAGCGGAGAAATGACGGTAAGGCCCACATTAATGGGTCTTTTTGCATTTGTAGTAAAAGTGAGGGAATTTAGAAATGGCGCATTTATAGGAAGTGTTACAAAGGAATTTCAACTGATGGTTATTGATTGTGGATCCTCACCCAATGATTTTGATCCTTTGATCAAAGTCTGGGACCAAAAAAAACAAGATTTCTATCAAGTTGGCGACACTCTAGAATTGGACAGTATCACTGGCAAGTGTTTTCAGGCGCTCATCATCGATGAAGATAATGACTCAGAATTAACCCTCAAATCTACTCTTCTTAATGGCCCGCAAGCTTTATTGACACCTTTTTTTCAATCAGGCACTACGAATAGTTTCGCCAATCCATCGGATACTGCGCGATTTACCATTTGCCTCAATGTAAGCCGATGTTTGGGTGTGCAAGACTCTATTTTCCGTATTCGGCTGAGCTCCAATGACAAAAGCTGCTTAGGAGGCCGAAGGAGAGATACGCTAGAACTAGTGGTGAGATTGAATCTACCACCGGATACTGCTGCCAGAGTAGTAAGTTTAAATACCAACAGAGTCGGCAATGTTGTACGATTTACCAGAGGCGCTACACCATCCTTCTTCATTTTTGTGGGATTCAATCCAGGAGAGGCCATTCGTTTGCAGTTGGTTGAAGACAGCATTACTCAAGCATTTGGGTTTGCTCCTGTAAACCAAGCATCAAGCATCCCCTATCAATTTCCCTATTCTTGGTTTTCTGGATGCAGGGGAATGGATATCTATCCTGATACTTTTAAGGTAGTATTTAAGGTTTCAGACCTTGAGTGCAATGTGCTTTCTGATACCATGCCTGTATTTTTTGTGATTGACAGAGCCAATTCCATCCCTTCGTATATGGAATTGATAGAGCCAATACCTAGAGACACTGTGTTGATCGATCAAAAACATGATTTTATCGTGAAGGTGCATTCTCCCCTAAAGAGAAGAGTACGCCTCACTTTAAGATACAATGTTGAGGTCATTCAAAAACTGAGGGTATTTTTTGCCAATGATGTGCTCAACGATGGGGAACTGCGTTGGTTTTCTTTTACACCTCGTTGCAATATCTTAGAAAGTGATAGCGTGAAGTTTCGATTTACCATCAGCGAGGAAAATGGCCCTTGTGATAGAGCATTCGATTCATTGGATGTGGTCTATTACTTCAAAGAAATCAATACTCCTGCTTTCACCCGCATCATCAATGAAAAAGGAGAAGATATAAATAGCACTTTGCTTCCACATAGAACTTATGCAGAGTACGATGTAGTAGGTGGCGATGTGGACATATTTCAAACCTTAACACAAAAGGCTTGGGCAGAAAACAGCGCCAGGCTTCCACCATGGGCTACTTTTATTCCGGGTTCAGGAAAAGAAGACATCATAGGAAAACTTCAACTCAACTTGAGTTGCGAACTGAGCCGCCCTGGCACCTATTCCTTGCAACTTAAAACTCAGGATAACTCCTGCAAAGCAGCTGGCGATACCGCAAAGTTGGCAGTAACTATACAGCCCAACGAATCACTAGAAGAGATTCCCAACCTGCTCACCCCCAATGGTGACGGACTAAATGATTTTTTCAGTCTCTCAGATTTTAAAGGCATTTGCGACTTTGAAGAATTTAAGATTTTCAACCGTTGGGGCAGATTGGTGTATCAAACCCAAGACCCGGGCTTTATCTGGAATGCAGAAGAAGTACCTGAAGGCCAATATTTTTATTCTCTAATTGCATCAAAAAACAGTTTTTCGGGTTACATTAGTGTACTGAAGTAGCCTAATGCATTTGCTAAAATACATCCTCTGTCTCTCTATTTTTTTCTCAATCACTCCTTTGAGTAAGGCTACCCATATAGTGGGTGGAGAGCTTAGTAAAAAACATTTGAGCACCAATTTTAACGGAGAACTGGCAGAACTTTCGCTCATACTTTATTTTGACAACATCAATGGGAATCCCCTTGCTGAAGATCAAAATGTTCGAGTTGGGATTTTCTCTAAAACCACCAATACTTTAATTGATGCGTTTATATTGCCCAATATAGGTAGCACTCCTGTAGTTTATACCAATCCTGCTTGTGCCGTACCCAACCTCTCTACCCGTAAAATAACCTATAGGGCAGTAGTAAATCTTGCAGCCTCTGCATACAGCGAACCTGGCGGATATTACATGATTTGGGATAGATGCTGCAGAAATGGAAATATCTCCAACATCCTTAATCCTGGAGGTTCAGGCCAGCTTTTTTACATGGAGTTTCCACGTATCCGTATTAATAATCAAGCATTTATAAACTCCTCACCTTCCCTATTTCCACCAGTAAGTGACTATGCCTGTATAAACGAGCTTTTTCAATTCAGTATTGCAGGTACAGATGCTGATGGAGATTCTTTGGTTTACTCTCCTGTAGTACCCATGATCGGAAATGGTGGGCAACTAATACCCCTTCCTGCCTTGCAACCTGCCCCCTATCCTACTGTTTTTTGGAATACAAGTATTGGTGCCGGCCCCTCAAGCATGATTCCTGGCAATCCTTCCTTTGCAGTATCCCCCACAGGATTGATCACTTTCCGTCCTAATTTTATTGGCCTGAATGTCTTTGGAGTAAAGTGTGAAGAATTTAGAAATGGTCAAAAAATAGGAGAAGTGCGAAGGGACTTCCAAATTATGGTGCTGAGTTGCCCCTCAAATTTTGCCCCATCCTTAAGCTACATACCCACAAATAATCTTCCAAATCAAACAATTAGGCTTTCAGATTCTGCTTGTCTTAGAGTGTGGCTGAAAGATGTAGAACCATCGAGTATTTTAAATTTCTCTGCCAGCATCCTAAATGGTTCTTCAGGATATCAGGTAAATTCATCTGCTACCACAGTGCAGACTTTTGCCAATGACTCCTCCTCAGTTGATCTTTGCATCGTGGGCTGTAATCCAAACACAGATACCCTTGATTTGGAAATTATTGTGAAAGATTCAGGTTGTCCATTTCCTCTTACCGACACGCTACTACTTAAGGTAATCCTAGATCCAATTTCAGGAGACCCTCCAATTACAATTCCCAGTATCCCTGTTGGTTCTGTTCAGGTAGATGTGAGAGGCAATATCAGAATTGATTTTGCGATCAGTGACGCCTCATTTGATGATGTCAGGCTTCAAATTTTTTCACCTGACTTACCTTTGAATGGCTTAGGTATGCAGCTTTTCCCACTTGAATCTTCTACGCCATTCAATGCTATTTTCACTTGGAGCCCTGGTTGTCGATTTGCTGATATGGACAGTATTAGAGTTTGGTTTGTTGTGAATGACATAGGTTGTGAGAATAATTACGATACCCTTCGGTATACTTTTATTCTTACCTATGAAAATCAGGCGCCTACTATCCAAATTGTACAGCCAGAGGCAATTCCAGATTCTATTTTTGTTTTGCCAATTGATGATCCATTCCAACTCAAAGTTGCTGTATTTGATCTTGACAGAGATCCATTTTCCTTAAATCTATTCTTGGAAAATAGCCCTAAACCCGAAGGAATGGTTTGGTCAATTACTAGAACAGGAGATACGGCTTTTATTGACTTGTATTGGACACCAAGATGTAAAGAAACTTTTCTCACGCCACTGACTTTGCGTATTCCAGCAAAAGAGCAGTCCTGTGAAAATCTAGAATCTGAAAGAACTGTAGTACTACAGGTTCAAGATCAATCTGAGGATGATATCCCACCTAATGTAATTACGCCCAATGGGGATGGGAAAAACGATTTTTTTAGCATTTTATATTTGCCACAACAATGCCTTTTTAAAGGCGTGACCATCGTCAATCGATGGGGTAGAGTGATCTACACCAGTACAGACGACACCTTTATGTGGGGTGGTGACGGAGCACCCTCAGGCCAATACTACTATGTGGCAGAGTACGAGAACAAAACCATTAAAGGGTATATCACGCTGTTGAGGTAAGCATATTTGCGTATTTTTGACGCTTCTTAAAGAATGCTTCAAACCGCCCTGTATTATTTCCTTCTGCCTTTGCTGTATGCATTGTCGCTTTT
>DAINOB010000004.1:0-24774 GCA_036735585.1 Cytophagales bacterium
ATTATCCCAATATCGCTCCTGCACTATTTGTTAACGGAATACCAGCAAATACCATTAACTCTCTCAATGTCTTTTATGATTCATTGAGTATTTTAGAGTTAATAGCTTCAGACGCTGATTTTGACCTTATGGAATGGGTTTATTCAGGTGCGGAAATATTGAATTTTACCTTGAATTCTGAAGAAGAGAGCATGCCTGGTATGCTAAAAATAAAAACCACTTTCATGCCTTCTTGTCGTCAACCCATTAAGTCCCCTGTTTTATTAGGGTGGAAAGTTACAGATCTGTCCTGCCTCAGAGCTAGTTCAGAAACCCAAATTGAACTCAACTTTCTTGAAAATCAATCTACACTTCAGGCACTACCCAATATTGTGACACCTAATGGAGATGGCCATAATGATTATTTCAGCATTAGCCAGGTAAATTGGAGTTGCAGGTTCAACAGTATCAGCATCAAAGATCGTTGGGGACGACAGGTATTGTATGATACAAATCCAGAATTTCGATGGGACGCCAATGGCCTTACCGATGGCCAGTATTTTTACTTTATAGAATTTGAGGGAACTCAAGTGAATGGATATATAATGGTCATGCGCTGATTGACTAGATTCATCATTCTGCAAGTAACCAAAAACCGTTAATTGATTTGACAACCAAAATACTTGACGCAAAGCAAAAAGGTGGAGACACATCAACACTAGAATTAGAAGTAGACCAATTGGTTTACCAACTTTACAAATTAACGGAAGAGGAAATAAGAACTGTGGAGGGTGTCTGAACGGTGAAAATGTCTGAACTATGATTTTTGTGATTCAATGATAACTATGATTATAGGAAGATGTTTAAATCAGCTTAATCACACAAATCAAATGAATCATAGTTTAGACAGTTATTAAATGAAAGGTATGATTAACGAACAATACAAGTATTCGGAGTTAACTTCCAAAATCATTGGCTGTGCAATGACTGTACATAAACAACTTGGGAATGGTTTTACTCATTAGATTAATTTTTTTTTAATAGTATTCGTGAATGCTTCGCATTTCAAGAAGTAATTTATCAAAGAGCTTTGGAAATTGAAATGAATTTGACGGGCATTTCATTTAGCAGAGAATTTGAAATTCCCATACTTTATAGAGAAGAACAAGTAGGCACAAGACGAGTTGATTTTCTGGTAGAGGGAATTATCTCAGTTGAATTGAAAGCGAAAATTAAATTAGAAGATGTTCTTTTTGCACAGGCTATCAATTATTTAGAGGCCTATAATTTGGAAATTGGTTTATTGATAAACTTTGGAGAAACTAGCCTAAATTTCAAGTGTCTAACCAACAAGAAATTAAAATCTAATGAATCACAAAAATCAAACAAATCATAGTTCAGACAATTGATACATTATGACCAAAGAATCCGCCATCAAACTATTCGAAGAAAAGCAAGTGCGTACCGTTTGGGACGCTGAGCAAGAGAAATGGCATATTTCCATAGTGGACGTCATTGCAATTCTTACAGAAAGCATTGATCACAACGCCTACTGGAGAAAGCTGAAACAACGGTTAAAAGAAGAGGGAAATGAAACCGTGACGAATTGTCACGGTTTGAAAATGATTGCAGCAGATGACAAAATGCGCATGACCGATGTAGCCAACACAGAGCAGCTTTTCCGGCTAATCCAATCCATTCCATCGCCCAAAGCAGAACCCTTTAAACTTTGGCTGGCTCAAGTGGCAGCTGAACGATTAGACGAAATGCAAGATCCTGAATTGAGTATTGATCGGGCATTGGAGCAATACCTCAAATTGGGCTATTCAGAAAACTGGATTAATCAACGGCTGAAAAGTATTGAAATACGCAAAGAGCTCACCGATGAATGGAAAAAACGGGGCTTAAAGGAAGGCGTTCAATTTGCTACACTTACGGATATCATCACCAAAGCGTGGAGCGAAAAAACCACCAAAGAATATAAAGTGCTTAAAGGTTTGAAAAAGGAAAATTTAAGGGGTGGGCTTATTAAATATTCAAATCCCTCCTACTTCACAATCAATGACTTGCTCGCATAAATTCCTTTGCCTTGAAAAACGAGAAAATACATCCCAGTCGATACCTCGTTTAAGTCTAATTGTACTGATTCCTCAAACTTGTCCCAAACCCAAGAACGTACTACTGCACCATCTGACCTGTGCAATCGCAATACACCATCCACTTGTTGATGTATTTTTACCGTGATCTTCGAGTTTGCCGGATTTGGATACATATGCAATCCAATGTCTCTTATCACAAAATCATTACCCAATCCAGTTACACTTCCGTTTCCTGAGGGATTGAGCATCTCTGCTTGCAATACTTGCTTGTTGGAGACCTGCTGCAAAATGGCTGCCGCCTGTATTCTGGCCAAGTTCCAAATAGTGGAATTCAATGTAGTAAAGGAAAATGAAACAGTATCCGATATATTAAACCTCAGTCCAGCATTGGCTGTAAGAGCTCTTCTGAAAACATGAAAGTGCCTTGGTTCGTTGTTTGGTCCCGTGTAGAAAACTGTATCTTCTACCAAACACACATATAGATCTGCCTGAGTCAGGGAGTTGGTTGAATTCAACCGAATTACATTTACTTGAATGGTGATGGAATCGGTGCCAAACTTAGTTTGTTGCATATCCAATTTAAAATCGCTGGTCTGATTTAGATAAGGATTAAAAATCGATGCCATACTATAATTGGTACTTCCAGGAATCACTGTCCCTTGAATCACCAATCGCGGGGTGCTACCAAACACGCCATAATGCTGTGTGCGTCCATCATTACCCGTAACATTATGTTGATTTAGTATACATCCATTAAATGGTGAGCTAGGATGGTAGCTAATATGAAATGCATTGGCCTGATTTCTAATATTGTTAAAAAAGCCTGGATTTCGAGATGCACATATACTGCACCAAGTATTGGTAAAATACTCAGATACAACCTTTCTAGGGATAGTTTGAGCTGATGCGGTAATGCTGAATAACCCTAAAACAAGGCTAAGTATGGTTCTTAATTTAATAACAGACATGTTTAGTTCGATTTATGATCAAAAGTAATTTTTATTCCTAGGTATAAATGTCAGTAAGCAGACAAATCGTGAAAGTTCTACTTTTCATCCTTTGTGCTGATTTTTCAAAATCAATTCATCGATCGCGGAAATTGCCTGTTTCAGTCTGTCCTCAAAAGAAGCGTTTGTAATTTCCATGTATTCAATCTTATAGCTGATGAGTAAATCCCTATATACTTTCATAAAGTACTCTCGTAAATGTGGATGCTCTCGCAAAGGATCCGGAATCCAAGGCACATCAATATTGGTTAACAAGGTTAAATCATACTCATAGTTTAGCAGGGATTCTTCAATAATTGAGTGGCTATGCTGAAAAGCATGTTCCATCCACACCTTCATCACCAACATATTGGTATCTACTATGAGCAAATGATTGCTTTTCTGAGTAGCCTTATATTCTTCTTCCAATTGGCCTCTTGAGATAAGGATTAAATCCTTCAATGTGTATTCCCCAGGATTCTGCTCAAGGTACGTTCTTGCATATTCCGGAATCCAAGGCACTTTATAGTGCAAGGCCAACTGCTCACAAAGCCACGTTTTCCCTGTGCTTTCAGGTCCTACTATTACAATTTTCAAGGGTTTAGTGCGGTCTTCCAATCTCTATATCCTCTTACTGCCAGCAATGTATACAGTCCAAAAAGGGCTGCAAACCAATACAATTCTTTGTAGAGGTACAAACCCACACATCCGCTATCAATTACTATCCATAATAACCAGTTCTCTAGATACCTTTTCACCATCATCCAAGTAGCAGCAAGGCTCGCAGCGGCTATGGCACTATCCAGATAAGGCAAGTCACTTTCAGTATAATTGTCAAAAAACAACCCCATGCTCACCGCAGCTACAAGTGTAATCAGCCCCAGTGTAAGGCCATATTGAAGTGGAAACCTCAGTACTTTTATGGTGCCGTGTGTGTAGTCTTCACGGGTCCACATTACCCATCCAAACACCGCAGCCAAAAAATAATACCCTTGCAAACTCATCTCTGCCAAAAGATTAGCCTCCCAGTACACCAATGTGGTAAGCACCACAGCAATGATGGAAATTGGCCAACACCACACTACTCTTTTTGTAGTAAGATATACACCTATTAAGCTAAATACTGTAGCTGCTATTTCTATCCACATGTATGCCCTATTCCGTGTCTACTTAAAACAAATAGGTCAAACGCAAATCTGCAAAATCCGCTACGGAGCGATGTACTCTTAAAGTAAGTGATAGTCTAATGTTTTTATGGATATCTGTAGAAAGTTGATAGCGTTGATAGACAGGATCCTTAGAAGGGTCTCTGTTCCAAATATACGCTCCTATAGCCAAACCAAGACTAAATTTCCCTGCCATCAGATATTCTCCGGCATGTATGCCCAAATGATGCTCTGAAAGTTGCCCCCCTCTTTCTTGGGCATTCCTGCTTCTTTTGGAATCTGCTACCCATTCTACACCTAGCCTGCTCTCACCCAAGATACCATGTCTGTAGTGCACACTTGCATCTATTCCGTACACATGCAATCGCTTTGCATACAAGTCGCCTGTAGACCGAGCAGAATACAGCACCCCCAAACCAGCACTCCAAGGTTGCTCATTTTCCCAACTTCTATTGTAAGGATAGGTAGGAATAGAGAGTAAGCCCTTAGGATAAAATGCGATCCCTAATAAAATGGTAGGATAATTCATGCCCTTATTGGGTTCTTTAAGACCTCCATTGCTGATATGATTGTATACTGCGTGGCCATAAATCCCCCATCGGTCCTGCATTCGATAGTGTAACTCGAAGCCTCCTTGGAGAATGGCACTGACAGTGCTGCTAAAAAACAGGTTGTCAGGGTTTTGCTCTGGGTGAAATACTTTATTTAAATACACAGGTCCTCCGGCAAGCCTAAGCCCATAGCTCCAAGTTTTATTTAATCCAAACATAGGCTGAACCATTGCCATTGCACCAGCACCTATTCCTAAAATAGTTGGATTGCCATAGCGATGATAAAAGCTGATCAATCCTACAATAGGCGTACAGTAGCATACCTGCCACGATTTTTCAGAAGTTAAAATTTTGGAGTAATTCATTTGAATACTTAAAGGTCGGTAATTGCTAACCTCTGCTATGGCTTTGCTATGCGGTATGATAAAGCCAACCCCAGATTCCAGAGAAAATCTTTGATGTGCCGATTGGGCGCTCAATTGCAGTGCTCCAAATAGTGGCAAAGCAAAAAGACCTGCGAATATTAACGTTTTATGATGTGCCATAGACCTACACTAAAACCTTTTCAAAAGTAATTGAGCTTGCGGTTTTTTTAATGCTTTTAAACCCTAATTTTGTGCGGCAAATAAGCATACCTAAATTATTTGCCATGCACCCCTCCCCCAACGACAAGTTCGTATTCGAAGCACTCACCTATGACGATGTGCTTTTGCTTCCCGCCTATTCAGAAGTTCTGCCAAGAGACACGAACACCGCCACTCAACTTACAAAAAATATTAGTCTCAATATTCCTATTGTATCCGCAGCTATGGATACAGTGACAGAACATGAATTGGCAATTTCTATGGCTCATGAGGGCGGATTGGGCTTTATTCATAAAAATATGAGTATAGAGCGGCAGGCAGAGCAGGTACGCAGGGTGAAGCGAAGCGAAAGCGGAATGATCCTCGATCCTATCACATTAGATGTGAACAGCACACTTGGGGATGCCATCAGAATTATGCGGGATTTCAAGGTAGGAGGTATTCCAGTAGTGGATAAAAACGGCATTCTGGCAGGTATCATTACCAATAGAGATATCCGTTTTCAAAAAGATATGAAAAGACCGGTAGCAGAGATTATGACAGTAGAAAATCTGATCACTGCCCGTGAAAAGATATCTTTAGAGGAGGCCGAAGAGATCTTGAAACAATATAAAATAGAAAAGCTCCCTATCATTGATAATGCTAGAAAACTGGTTGGGTTGGTTACTTATAAAGACATTCTCAAAAAAAGAAACCGACCTATGGCATGCAAAGATGAGTTTGGGCGCTTGCGGGTAGGGGCTGCGGTGGGCGTTACTCCAGACTTGATGTCAAGGATTGAGGCTCTGAAGGTCTCAGGTGTGGATCTGGTAAGTATTGATACCGCACATGGGCATTCAAAAGGGGTAATTGATGCTGCTAAATCTGTGAAAAAAGCATTCCCTCATTTAGATTTGATAGTGGGCAATGTAGCAACCTATGAAGGTGCTTTGGCTCTTGCCGAGGCGGGAGTAGATGGAATCAAAGTAGGCGTAGGACCAGGGAGCATCTGCACCACAAGAATTATAGCGGGAGTAGGAATGCCTCAATTAAGCGCGGTGTACGAAGCATCTAAAGCTTGTACAAAAAAGGGTGTGCCTCTTATTGCGGATGGAGGTATCAGATTTTCTGGCGATTTGGTCAAAGCATTAGCAGCAGGGGCTTCTACAGTAATGATCGGTTCCTTACTTGCAGGCACAGAAGAGGGTCCGGGAGAAGTAATCCTTTATGAAGGTCGAAAATTTAAAACTTACAGAGGTATGGGAAGTCTGGAAGCTATGGAAGATGGCTCAAAGGACAGATACTTTCAAGACGCAGAAGACGATATTAAAAAATTAGTTCCTGAAGGTATTGTAGGTCGAGTACCTTACAAAGGCAAAGTAGCAGAAATATTGTATCAACTCACAGGTGGGCTAAGGGCAGGTATGGGTTATTGTGGGGCAGCTGATATTCCAGCCTTGCAGCAAGCTAAATTTGTAAAGATCACGAATGCCGGTATGATTGAAAGCCACCCGCACGACGTGCAAGTAACACGAGAGGCCCCTAATTATAGCCGTAAATAAGTTTTAAGACCTACAAATAAGATATGTCAGCCCGATTGCTGTCCTGGTCCGAACACAACAGGGAACGTCTGCTGATAATACTGGCAGTAGCAGCAGCATTGACTTTAATCATGTATGAGCTCGCTAGATTTGAAGGATTTTTAGCTTATAGTGTTATCGGTTTAAGCAATTTTACCAAAAACATGGTGTTGGTATTTTTCTTCGCCAGTGCCTTTTTCCTCTTTCGCTTCCAAAGTCATATACCCAATCATCTGTCGTTCCTTGAAAACATACAGAAAGTGTTTTCAAATGGATTGTTTGTGTTACTCTTTTTATTAATCCTCAAAACGCTGGTTTTTCTTGCTGGCAAGGAAATAGGACCGAATGCCATCATGATTGTGCTTGGCGTTGTTCTTTTCGTTGTTGTAAGCCTCTTTTTAATGCACAGCTATTTTGTTTGGAAAAGGCTTATTCTTTACCAAAGAACCAAGGCGCTACAACAGCTTTGGCAGGTATTTGAGTTTATCTTTATAGGTGCCATTGTTTTTCAATTGCTTGATTTGCACTTCTATGACAATATTTTCTTGCTCACCTTTGGATTGGTCTTTAGCTATTCAATTATTGTCTCATTTAATTTAAGGTGGGTAGCCTATCTTAATCTCAAGCAAAAAGGCCAAAGTCTATTGCTTATGTCCTGCAGCTTGGCTTGTGCTCTTTTTTTTTACACCGAACTGGTTGCTTATTCAGACCTTCGTCTTTACAAAACTATAGACTTATCGGGAAATCTCTTTCTATTGTCTTCACTGGCATTCTTTATTGTATATGCAATTGTTTCCATTCTAGTCATTGCTTTCAATTTACCTACCTCATCCGTCTTTGAGCAAAAATTTGGAGATCTTTTGCAATACCAGCGCATGAATCAAATTGTGGAATTGGGTCAGCAAGAGCCAGAAATATGTGAAGCTTTGCTTGAGGGTAGTCACAACTCTACTGCCGCTGATGCCTCTTGGATGGATATCTATGGTGAGCATGATGCAGGCGTGCAGCAGTATGTGAGAGGCATAGAAAAAACTGAAATAGAAGAAATAAAAAAATTACTCTTTGATCCCAAAAGGATATCAGACCCTGAGAAGTTATACTTTACCCAATTGCCTTTAAGAAAAATTGCGTCAAGTCAGGTTTACAGAAAATTTAACTCCGCATTAATTATCCCACTTCGCACGTCAAAAAGTGATTTGGGCATGATGGTCTTGCTCAAAGAGGTACCAGAAGGTTTTGAAAAAGAAATGATTGATCTGGTAAAATCCTATACCATTTCAGGTGCACAATCGGTTCAAAATTCTAGACTCCTAAATCAGGAAAAAGAAAAAGAACGTCTGCAAACTCAAATGGAAATGGCCAGAGAAGTGCAGCAGGGTCTGATTCCTACTTCTTATGTGGAGCATGAATTTTTCAGCATGGCAGGTCAATATCAATCTGCCCATGAAATAGGAGGAGATTACTTTGACCAACGTACAGAAGGAAGTGAACTCTTTTTTGTAATTGGAGATGTAGCAGGCAAAGGAGCATCTGCAGCTTTAAATATGGCACAGATGCGTGGTGTATTTCAATCTTTGATTTTAACTGCGCCTGCTCCCCTAGATTTTATAAAACATGCCAACGAAGCTATGGTGCACTGTTTGAAAGGACGAAGCTTTATTACTCTACTCTATCTTCGTGCAGATACCATCAACCAAAAGCTTCAATGGGTTAGAGCCGGCCATTGTCCAGCGCTTCACTTCAATTCGATTACAGGTAAATCCACCTATTTGCAAAGCAAAGGACTAGGACTGGGAATCATCAAATCAAATGACTTTGTTCATCATGTAGATGCGCCTACTATGAAATATACCGAGGGAGATTTATTGGTTCTGTTTACAGATGGCATTGTAGAAGCGCGAAACCACAAGCAAGAGGAATACGGCTATGAAAAAATTGCTCATTATGTAGAAACTCATCATTCATTGCCTGTAAGAGAATTATGTACTGGTCTTTTAGAAGATATTCGACAGTTTTGCCTCAACCAATGGGATGATGACTACGCCTTGGTGGTTCTTCGTTTTAATTAAAAATTGAAGTAACTTTATGTTTGATAAAACGTAAGGCATGGAAATTAACCTAGTACAAGAATCTGATTTGGCTATTTTACAACTTAAAGGCGATTTAGACGCTTCCTCTTCCATTTTGTTAGATGAATACCTTTCTAGAGTAATCGATGAAGGAGCAAAGAAGATTCTGGTTGATTTCGAAGATTTGCAATATATTTCATCAGCAGGTTTAGGCGTATTTGTATCCTACTTGGAGCGGCTAAAGACTTCAAACATCGCCTTGGTTTTGTTTGGCATGACTCCGAAAGTATTCAATGTATTTGGAATCCTTGGTATTGACAAACTCATGACCATCGTACAAGACAAAGAAAAAGCAGCGGCATTATTAGCATGAATTTTCATCACCATACCTTATGCGACACTGCCAATTTAAAAGGCATTAGGACATTTGTTGAAAATAGTCTAAAAACACTTTGCTCTGATCAGGGAGAGGTTGAGTTGATGGTTCTTGCAGTAGATGAGGTGTGTGCTAATCTAATTTTGCACTCTAATCAAAACAACAATGAGCCCCTTGAAGTCATAATCACACCCAAAAAGGATGGAATTATGTTCGACATCAGGGACAGAGGGATTTTTTTTAATTATGAATCTTATGACCCACCTTTGGTAGAAGATTTACAAAAACAAGAACGGAGAGGAGGACTTGGAATGCTGATGGTGAGAAAAATCATGGATAATATACATTATGAACACCAACCAGCGTTTAACTCCTGTAAATTGTTCAAAAGATTGGTAAGTTCTCCAATCTGAATTAACCTTAAGATATCAAATCCTTCCTTTTGATTACTTTTTCCTAAAATTGCATTCCCATTGGGACCTTATAGTCTATTGAATAAAATCATCTTATTGAACCTAATAATTAACAGCGCATTTGTATGAATATGGCAAAGTTTGCTTTTATCAGCTTTATGTTTTTCAGTTTGGTATTTATGTCATCATGTACCAAAACTCCCACAACAACCTCACAACCTACTCCAGTACAGCCCAACATTTTCACGGTTGGCAATGACACTGTTACCGTGGAAGAGTTTCTTTATGTCTACGATAAAAACAACAACAAATCCGAGAATGCTTACAGTGAGGCTAGTTTGAATGAGTACCTTAACCTATTTGTCAATTATAAATTGATAGTAAATGAGGCTAAGGCACAAAGAATGGATACCATTCCATCATTAAAAGCCGAGTATGAGAACAGCAGAAAACAGCTCGCCCAGCCCTATCTCAGTGAGAAGAAAGTGACTGATGCATTGGTTGCAGAAGCGCATAAGCGTATGCAAGAGGAAGTGAATGTAAGTCACATTCTTGTCAATTGTGCACCAGATGCTGAGCCAAAAGACACACTATCGGCTTACAACAAAGCTTTAGAGTATGTGAAAAAAGCCAAAGCAGGAGAAGAGTTTGCACAACTTGCCAAGCAATTCTCAGATGATAAGTCTGCTGAATTTAACGGGGGCAATTTGGGCTATTTCACCGCTTTTGATATGGTTTATCCTTTTGAATCTGCTGCTTATGGCATGCAGCCGCAAGATGTGAGTGGACCTATACGCAGCAAGTTTGGATACCATATACTGAAAATGCACGACCGAAGAGCCGCAAGAGGCAAAGTAAGGGTGTCGCATATCCATGTAAGAGCTCCGGCAGGTATTGCAGAGCAAGATTCGGTAGCAGCATTTAGAAAAATAGAGGAGATTTTCCGCAGACTTCAAAAAGGAGAAAACTGGGAAGAACTTTGTACCCAATATTCTGAAGACATAGACTCCAGAGACAGAGGAGGGGAGCTCAGACCTTTTGGTTCTGGCACCGCAGTACCTTCATTTGAGGAAGCAGCTTTTGCACTAGGAAGTGTAGGGCAGTACAGCCAACCTGTACACACACCCTATGGGTGGCATATCATCAAGTTGCTAGAAAGAATTGGGATAGAATCTTTTAGCCAGGCTGAGCAATCCTTGCGCACAAGAATCAATAGAGACAGCAGATCTGAGGTAAGCAAAACATTCCTACTAGAGCGATTGAAAAAAGAAAATGGATATAGAGAAAATAAGCCGATGCTCGACTATGTACGCACTTTGGCCGATACAAGCATATTTGAGGGACTGATCACTTACAAAAGCGATGATAAAAACTTGAAAAACCCTGTTTTTAGCTTACAAAACGCAAACTACCCTGTAGAGGAGTTTCTTCAATACATCCAAGGCAAGAAGAGATTTAAGAAGGATATTTCCCCCAGCCATTACATTACTTTGCTTTTCAACAGTTTTGTGGAAGATAGAATTTTAAAGTATGAAGAAGAAAATCTAGCCCTCAAGTACAAAGAGTACCGTCTATTGTTAAATGAGTATAAAGAAGGAATGATGCTTTTTGCCATCAAAGACACCTACGTATGGAACAAAGGAGCACAAGACACTGTAGGGCTTAAAAACTTCTTTGAAGCAAATAAAGCTAAGTATCGTTGGGATAAGCGTGCCAATGTAATCCTTTTAGAATCAGCATCTGAAAAAGCCATGCAACAAGCAATTTCTCTAATTAATGAGCCTCGCTTTCCTATCAATGAGCCAAAAATTCAAGATGTAGAGTTCGAATCTAACAGTAGCAAGCTCAAGCCTCAAGATAGTCTTCGCCTCCGTAGTCATGTTCGCAGTATCTACAACAGCAATGGTTTAAAGCTTGACATCATTGGTAGAATGACAGCGGTAGAAAAAAATCCAAAAGGAAGGAGCTTAGCTATGGATAGGGCCATGGAGATTTACAACGTTCTTATACACTATGGCGCCCAAGCTGAAAAGCTGAATCCTATTGTTGAAATCAAAGACAAAAAAGGAAAAGCATTGTATGCAAAGGTACCGTCAGTGGGCTTTGTTCCATTTACTGTATTAAGAAAAGGTATTGAGACCATTGTAAACGCAAATGATCCATTGGCAATAAAAGTAACAGAAGGCAAATTTCAGCAGAAAGATTTGCCAATGCTTTCACGTATCAATTTTGAAGTTGGTCAGAGCAATTTTGTAGAAAATGGCAAGTTCTACCACATTAGAATCACAGAAATAGAAGAGTCAAGAGAAAAAACACTAGAAGAATCTCGTGGTCAAGTGATCTCTGATTATCAACAAAAGCTTGAGGAAGATTGGGTAGCCGAGCTCAAGCTAAAGTTCCCTGTGGAGATCAATTATGATGAATTCAATAAAATAATCAAGAATTGATCGATCATTCTTGTTTATTGTGGTTTGGGATTCTCAGCCTTTTGGTAAGCTTTGGATGCAAGTCGCCTACCAAGGAGGATGCTACTCAAGTGCAAGACAATTCTGGACCAAAGGCAATAGCCAGAGTATTCGACAACTACTTGTACAGCATTGATATAGCCCCTATTGCAGCTCAAGCAAGCAATAAAGCAGATTCTGCCCAAAGAGTAGATATGTTTATTAAATCATGGATCAACCAACAACTCATGATTGCAGAGGCTCAAGCTAGGGTGAAAATAGACTTGGCCGATATTGAGCAAAAACTCCAGAAGTATAAGTACGATCTTATGGTGCATGAACTCCATAAAGTGCAGATAGAGTCCAAGGTAAATAATGAGATAAATGAAGACGAAATCGTAACGTATTACAATGAAAACAAAAGCAACTTTGAATTAAAGGGTGCTATAGTTAAAGGATACTTTATAAAACTACCCTTGAGTTCACCACGAATTTCCAGACTGGACAAATTATTGAAACAAGATGATGCCAAATCTAAGCAGGAAATGATGGCCTATTGCTCACGATATTCCCCTTCTTATAATTTGGATGATTCTATTTGGATCAATTTTGATGAAATGGCTGCCAATACCCCTTTTGTTAATATATCGAACAAAGTAAGCTACCTTAAAAGCACCAAAATAGACAAGTCTTCAGATGACGAATATTACTACGTCCTTAAGATCAAAGACTTCAAAATCACCGATGAGATCGCTCCTTTAGACTTTGCAAGAGAGCAAATCAAAAAAATAATTGTCAATAGAAGGAAATTAAAAGCCATCAAAGAATTAGAAAGTGAAATCATGAAAAAAGCTGAAGACAACAATGTATTTGAAATTTATAAATAAAAGCATCTTTTTACTCTTATGTATTAGCACCACTTATGTTTTCGGACAAGGAGAAGGTATATTATTGGACGAGATCATCGCGAAAGTAGACAACAGAATAGTCATGCGATCGGAATTCGAAATCAGGCAGTATCAATACAAGAACTCTGGTTTTGAAATGAAAGATGAAAACATGAAGTGTGAGGTATATGAAGCATTGCTGGTGGAGCGTATGCTTCTCGCCAAAGCAGATATCGACTCCGTGGTGGTAGAAGATGAAATGGTGCAAGGCACCTTAGATCAGCGAATGCAATACTTCATCTCACAGTTTGGAAGTGCAAAAAAACTAGAAGCCGCTTATGGCAAGACTATAGACGAATTAAAGGAAGAACTAAAGGAACAAGTAAAAGATCAATTGGTGGCAAAAGAAATGCAGGACAACATCACCAAAAAGATAAAGATCACTCCTGCTGAGGTAAAAAAATTCTTTAATAAGATACCCCAAGACAGTTTACCCTTTTTTCCTGCTGAAGTCGAGGTTTCTCAAATAGTAAAATTTGCAGGAGTAAGTAAAAGTCAAAAAGCCGAGGCCAAACTTAGGTTGGAACAATTGAAAGAGCGGATACTTAGTGGAGAGCGATTTGAAGACTTGGCAGCGGTGTTTTCTGATGACCTTGGCTCTCGTAAATCTGGGGGTGAACTTGATTTCAGAAAAAGAGGTGAACTGGTGCCCGAGTATGAAGCTGCTGCGCTTAAACTTAAAACTGGAGAATTATCAGATATAGTAGAGTCTCAATTTGGCTTTCACTTGATCCAACTGATTGCAAGGCGTGGAAATGAATTTAACACTAGGCACATTTTGATAAAGCCAGGTTCCAGCCAAGTAGATATTCAAGAAACTGTAGACTTTCTCGATAGTATAAGGAATTTGATTTTGCTGGATAGCATGTCTTTTGAAAAGGCAGCCCGCACATTCTCTGATGATAAAATAACTGCAAGCAACGGAGGTTT
This sequence comes from Cytophagales bacterium, assembly GCA_036735585.1. Lineage (GTDB taxonomy): Bacteria > Bacteroidota > Bacteroidia > Cytophagales > JAIYAX01 > JAIYAX01. The sequence continues at coordinate 14,104 of DAINOB010000004.1, forward strand.
TTTCTTTGACAGGGAAACCAACATCAAACGACTGCCTTTGGATGCTTTAGACCCAGGGGTCTTTTTCACGATAGATACTATGAAAATGGGCGATATCAGTAAACCCGTGGTATACCGCACCACCGATGATAAAGAAGCTGCTAGATTGATCTATTTCAAATTAAAAGTTCCGCCTCATCAAGCAAATCTCATTGATGATTATGAAAAAATCTATAATGCTGCTCTTGAAAATAAAAAATCAGAAGCCGTAGAAAAATGGTTTAACAAAGTGAAGAAGGATGTTTTCATCTCTGTGCAAGATGAATTCAGTGATTGCGAAATACTTAAAGACTAAGAAATGACAACATATACGAATGAGGTGGAAGCCGCCAATGCCTTCAGGTTACAGTTTGAAAAACTAAAAGTAGAAGTACAGAAGGTAATTATAGGCCAAGATCATACAGTGCGACTGTTGCTTACCAGTATTTTTACTGGAGGTCACTGCTTGCTGGTGGGAGTGCCAGGCTTAGCAAAAACCCTTTTAATTCAAACCATAGCTAGATCACTTAATCTTAGCTTCAATAGGATTCAATTTACCCCAGATTTGATGCCTTCTGACATCCTAGGATCTGAGACATTGGATAATCAAAGAAACCTAAAGTTTATCAAAGGACCCATCTTTGCCAATATCATCTTAGCAGATGAGATCAACAGAACGCCACCCAAAACTCAAGCTGCGCTTTTGGAGTCTATGCAGGAATACAGTGTTACCATTGCTGGTGTTCACTATCCATTAGAGAAACCTTTCTTTGTATTGGCAACCCAAAATCCCATTGAGCAAGAGGGAACCTATCCTTTGCCTGAAGCCCAACTGGATAGATTCTTATTCAATATTGTATTGGATTACCCAAGTATGCAGGCTGAAATCGACATTGTAAAAGCCACAACGCGTGATACTTCACATACACCTGTTCCTGTATTGAATGCCGAGGAAATACTTTTCTTCCAACAGCTGGTGAGAAAAGTGCCTGTTGCAGATAATGTGGTGGAATACGCAGTGAAATTGGTAAATAAAACCCGCCCAGGAAGAGCAGAAGGAAGTACTATTGCAAACGACTATCTAGAATGGGGGGCAGGCCCAAGAGCTTCTCAAAACTTGATTTTAGCAGCAAAATGTAACGCACTTATTTCAGGAAAATACTCACCAGACATCGAAGATGTAAAAATGGTAGCCCTGCCTGTACTAAGACATAGAATAGTTAGGAACTTTAAAGCTGAAGCTGAGGGTGTAAGCACTGAATCTTTGATAGATCAATTGCTCTAAGTTCACAAAGCTACTTTTAGTAATTAAACAGTCCGTTTTACTTCTTTTTGTTCGAAACCTTCAATGGTATCACCTACTAGAATGTCGTTGAATCCTTTCACGGATAGACCACACTCATAGCCGTTCTTCACTTCATTCACATCATCTTTGAATCGCTTAAGCGCGTCAATGTAACCAGTATGTACAACGATACCTTCACGAATTACCCTGATTTGGTTGGCTCTCTTGATGTTACCATCAGTCACATAACAACCTGCTACTGTACCAATCTTTGAAATTTTGAAGACTTCACGTACCTCAATATTGCCAGTAATAACCTCTTCAACTTTTGGAGCTAGCATTCCAACAATGGCATCTTTTACGTCATTGATAGAATCATAAATGATAGAGTAAAGTCTGATTTCAATCTGCTCGTTTTCGGCAAGCTTACGTGCGTTTGTACTGGGACGAACTTGAAAACCAATGATTACGGCATCAGATGCAGAAGCAAGAAGTACATCAGATTCACTAATCTGCCCTACTCCCTTATGGATAATTACCACCTGAACTTCTTCTGTAGAAAGCTTCAGTAAGGAATCAGACAATGCCTCTATTGAACCATCCACATCGCCTTTAATAATAATATTAAGCTGCTTGAATGAACCAATTGCCAATCTTCTTCCGATCTCATCCAAGGTAATATGCTTTCTTGTACGGATGGCTTGCTCACGTAGGATTTGCTCACGTTTGGTAGCAATTTCTCGTGCTTCTCGCTCGCTTTCCATTACATTAAACTTGTCTCCAGCTTGTGGAGCACCATCGATACCTAATACCTGTATAGGCGTAGAAGGGCCTGCACTTTTTAGGCGAGTTCCTTTGTGATCGGTCATGGCTTTTACCTTTCCATAGTGGGCACCAGCAAGGATTACATCTCCTACTTTCAAAGTACCAGTTTGCACAAGTAAAGTTGCTACATAGCCTCTTCCTTTATCCAAGGAAGCCTCAATGACCGTTCCGTTGGCCTTTTTATCTGGGTTTGCGGTTAATTCTAATATTTCAGCTTCCAAAAGCACCTTTTCTAGCAACTCAGGGATACCTTCACCGCTTTTAGCCGAGATATTCTGTGACTGATATTTACCACCCCAATCCTCTACCAAGAGATTCATATTGGCCAACTCCTCTTTTATTTTCTCAGGATTAGAGTTGGGTTTGTCAATTTTATTGAACGCAAAAACGATAGGTACACCAGCAAGCTGAGCGTGATTGATAGCCTCTTTGGTTTGAGGCATTACTCGGTCGTCAGCAGCTATCACGATAATAACGATATCTGTAACCTTAGCTCCTCTGGCTCGCATAGCTGTAAATGCTTCGTGACCAGGAGTATCTAGAAAAGTAATTCTCTTATCAGTGTTGGTGAGCACATCATAGGCACCGATATGTTGGGTGATCCCACCTGCTTCCGAATCAGTAACTTTTGACCTACGGATATAGTCTAGCAGAGATGTTTTACCATGATCAACATGACCCATTATCGTAACAATAGGTGCTCTGTTAGATAGTTCCGCTGGATCATCGTCTTCCACTTTTACTTCAATCTCTTCCTCTGTGCTTCCAAAATTCACTTCAAAGCCAAACTCGTCAGCAATAATGGTGATGGCTTCTGCATCCAAACGCTGGTTGATAGAGATAAACATTCCCAGCTGTAAGCATATCTTTATAACTTCGTTTACGCTCACACTCATCAAAGAAGCAAGGTCATTCGCTGAGATAAACTCAGTTACTTTCAGTATTTTAAGATTCTCTTGTTCCCTTAAGATTCTCTCTTCTGTTGCTTCTGCAATTGCAGAACGCTTTTCTTTTCTGTATTTAGCTCTATTGGCTCCCTGTTGATTGGTTTTAGAACCGCTCAGTCTAGCTAAAGTAGCCTTAATGTGCTCTTGTATTTCTTTGTCAGTAAGCTCAGGCTTGGGCGCTGTAATAGTCAAAGGCTTGCCCTTGAAGCCACCTCTTGCTGGTCCGCTTCCTCCGCCACCTTGTCTATTTAGAGGCTGTTGCCTTACAATTTCATTTGCAGGCGTGATGATCAATTTTTTGTCAGTAGTTGCTACCAGACGTTTGCGTTTCTTTTTATCTTTTCTGTCAGCGGCCTCTTTAGCTGGGTCCTTCTTCTTTTCTACCGGGAGTTCTATCTTTCCAAGTACTGTAAGCCCCTTTAATTGATCTGCTTTGCCTCCTACAAGTTCTGCTTTCTGAACTGGATCAGCTTCCTCGATTGGAGCAGGGACTTCAGGAAGCTCTGATTTAGCTTCTGTAGTCTCTGAAGTAATCTCATCAGGAATACTTTCCTGAACTACCTCTGGATTATCAACTTTTACTTCAGGTATTTCTTCTACCGGCAAGGCTACCTCAGGCACAGGTGTTTCCTTAGGTGGCTCTGGCTCAACTTTGACCTCTTGTTTTGGCTTTTCCTCCTTTTTCTTTACCGGCTTTTTCTTGGCAGCATCCAGATCTATTTTGCCTACTACTTTTATGCCTGCCAGTCTTGTACCTGATGAAATTTTTTCAGTTTTATCGGGCTCAGGCTCAGCTGGTTTGACTGGAGCAGCTTCCTGTATTTTTTGCTTTTCCTCATCAATAGCGGCTTGCTTAGTAGCCATGAGTAAGTCTTCAGGGCTTAACTGCTTTCCACTGAACATATCTTCCTCCTCATCTTCACGCTTTCTAACGGGTGCGGAAGATGGAGTGGCTTCGATATTCTCATGCTTTTTGCCAATGGTTAGCTCTGATGCTTCTTTCTTAATATTGGCTGAAGACTCAAATTCCTTGAGCAATAGAGTATACTGCTCCTCGCTGATGCGGGAATTTGGCGAACTCTCCACCTCAAAGCCCTTTTTGGACAAATGCTCTGTGATGGTTTGAATACCAACATTAAGTTCTCTCGCTACTTGACTAAGTCTTTTGGTCTTTTCCGACATTCAACTGATTTATGACTACAAAATTAGAATATTTTTTTTGCTGGACGTTTTATTCAAACTCCTGCTTTAGGATTTGGAGCACATCCTGAATGGTTTCTTCTTCTAATTCTGTTCGTCTTAAAAGATCTTCTAAAGGCACCGCCAACACACTTTTTGCGGTATCTAATCCCACACGCTTTAATTCTTCAATAATCCAATCATCGATTTCATCGGAGAACTCATCTAGCACTACATCTTCCTCTTCATATTCCTCCAATTCTCTGAACACATCTATTTCGTGCCCTACAAGCCTCGATGCAAGCTTGATATTTTGTCCACCACGACCGATAGCTAAAGAAACCTGATCAGGTTTAAGATATACCGCTACACGTCCACCTTCCTGATCAATCTTCATACTTGAGATTTTGGCAGGACTCAGTGCCCTGGATATAAATAACTCCTGATTTTCGGTGTAGTTGATTACATCTATGTTCTCGTTGTTAAGCTCTCTCACAATACTATGAATTCTAGAACCTTTCATGCCTACACAAGCGCCTACTGGATCAATTCTGTCGTCATAGCTTTCTACTGCTACTTTAGCACGTTCTCCTGGTTCTCTTACTACTTTTTTGATTTGAATAATTCCATCGAACACTTCCGGAACTTCTGACTCAAACAATCGCTCTAGAAATATGGGTGAGGTTCGAGATAAAATAATGCGAGGAGCTCCATTCTGCATTTCTACTTTATGCACAATAGATCTAATGGTATCTCCTTTTCTGTATCGATCTTTAGGAATTTGCTCTCCTTTGGGCAATACAAGCTCATTTCCATCGGCATCGATCAAGAGTACCTCCTTACCAAGAATTTGATAGATTTCCCCTGTAATTATCTCTCCTACAAGTTCTTTGTATTTGTTGTATAAAATATCCTTTTCAAGATCCTTTACTTTTTGAATCAAAGTTTGCCTAGCAGTCATTACAAGCCTGCGGCCAAAGTCTAACAACTTTACTTCCTCTGCTACTTCTTCTCCTACTTCAAAATCTGACTCGATTTTCTTGGCATCTTTGAGTTTAATTTGAGTATTCTCATCAAAATCTTCTGCATCGTCTTCTACAATCTGCCTGAAGTGCCAGATTTCAAGATCACCCTTGTCAACATTGATGATGACATCAAAATTTTCATCAGAAACGTATTTTTTTCGAATCATCGTACGAAATACATCTTCTAAAATGCGCATCATGGTAGGTCTGTCAATGTTTTTAAACTTGGCAAACTCTGCAAATGATTCTATAAGATTTAAACTATCCATGGGTTTAAAATGAAATCACAACTTTAGCTTTTTGAATATCTTCCAAAGGCACTACTACTTCTTCTGTTGTAGCTTTTTTGCCTTTCTCTTTTTTTACTTTCAATAATATAACTTGTTGATCTGTAGCACTATGAAGTATGCCTATCAGCGTGCTTTGATCATTAAGATTCAATTGAACTTGTCTACCAATGTTTTTGATGTATTGTCTAGGGTCTGTAAATACTGCATCAGCCCCTGGAGAAGTCACCTCTAGTTGGTAAGCATTATCGATCAACTCTTCTGATTCTAAAAAATCAGATAATCCGCGACTTATCACAGCACATTCATCAATGCCCAACCCCTTAATGCTATCCGCTACCACAAGTAGCTTTTGCCTTCCAGGTGCTGTGCCTTGCAGCTGCACTTTGATCAAAAATTGATCTTCATTCAAAATATGTTCTTTTAGCGCTTCGCTAATGGTCTCTTCAATCTTCATGGTTCCAAACGAAAGAAGGGGACTGTTGTCCCCCTCTTGAATACTATCGCATGATCAACAAGGGTGCAAAAGTGAGAATAATTCAGCTAATACACAACTATTTCTGAAGCATGGAGCCATTTTCATTAATTTGCATTTCCTTTTGTCCCGTCCCTTGCTGAAAGCATTTATCCACATAGTAATAGCTCTGCTCAGTATTCTTTGTCTACTTGTGCCTCAGATCAATCCAAAATACATTTCTTGGGCTGGTTTTTTGGGATTTTTGGTTCCTTTGGTTATACTCTTTAGTATGATATTATTTCTGTGGCTGGCTTCAAGAAGACAATGGATTGCCCTATTGCCTGCTTTGGTTCTAATTGCCGGTTACCCTTCCATTAAAGCGACCCTAGGGACAAGTATCCGTGCTCAATCCACAAATTCTGATATTAATATTGTCACTTTCAATGCAAGATTGTTTCAGATGAATGAGCCTCAGCAAGCAAAGAAACCAGATCTTCGTAGCACCTATATGCAACAAATATCAGAGGTGTCAGCTGATATTTTCTGCATTCAGGAAGTATATGAAGTGCCCGGCCATCGGAATCTAGACCTAGTCTCAAAATTTAAGCAAAAAGGTCTTAAGCACATTTATTTTTCAGGGTCCACCAAAAATTTAAAGGGAAAATGCTGTGACAGGACAGGAATGTTAATTGCTTCTCGCTATCCTATAATGCAGTCTGGGTGGATAGGCACTAGTTCTAAATCAAATAACAAAGTGATTTGGGCAGATGTGGTAATAAAAGATCAAACCATCAGGATCTACAATATGCACCTGATCTCCAACAGTATTCATGAAGACAAGGTAACTACTTTAAAGTTAAAAGTAGAAGATCGGCCGAAATGGTCCAGCTTATATAGACTTTTAAAATCGAAGTTTATGGCTCGTGCCAAACAATTCGATGAGTTGGAAAAACACTTTCAAGCTTGCGATCATCCCATTATTCTAACGGGAGACTGCAATGAAGTTCCTTACGGATACGTGTATTCGAGCATGGCAAAAAAATTAAATAACGCTCACACACAGGCTGGATTTGGCTTTGGATTTACCTACAATGGATTTCTGCCATTTCTCAGGATAGACAATATCTTTGCAGATAAAGAACTAACTTTCACTAAGTGTGGCGTAGTGAGGTCAATCACTTTTTCCGATCACTTACCTGTAAAAGCCTCTTTGCAGATAAAGCCTTAAATATTGCATTCTCAAAAACCAAAACATTTCATGTCAACTAAGCTACAGCTTACCAATTCTCATTCAGGCAAAAAAGAGGTGTTTGAGCCGCTGCAACCTCCATTTGTAGGCATGTATCAATGTGGACCAACCGTATATGGTGAGCCGCATCTTGGGCACGCCCGTCCTGCTATAGTTTTTGATGTGATGCGTAGATATTTGGAGCATCTGGGTTACAAAGTGAGATATGTTCGAAACATCACCGATGTAGGACATCTGGAGCAAGATGCAGATGAAGGCGAAGACAAAATCGCGAAGAAAGCAAGGCTGGAATTATTAGAGCCAATGGAAATTGCACAGCAATACACTCAACTGTACCAAGACTATATCTATCAGCTCAACGTGGTACCACCCACTATAGAACCTCGTGCTTCTGGCCATATTCCGGAGCAAATAGACTTTATAGAAAAGTTAATCTACAATGGAATGGCCTATGAAGTAAACGGATCTGTTTACTTTGATATAGAAGCGTATCGTAAAACGGAAAATTATGGTGAGCTGTCAGGCAGAATACTAGAGGACCTGCTTGCAGGGACTCGTGAACTAGACAGCCAACAGGAGAAAAGGAATGCCGCTGATTTCGCCCTATGGAAAAAAGCCACTCCAGAGCATATTATGCAATGGGATTCACCTTGGAGTCGTGGCTTTCCCGGTTGGCACATTGAGTGCTCAGCCATGAGCCATAAATATCTTGGGCAAAGCTTTGATATTCATTGCGGAGGCATGGACTTGCTCTTCCCTCACCATGAATGCGAGCTTGCGCAATCTAAGGCAGCTGGTTTTAAAGACCCCGTAAAATATTGGGTACACAACAACATGATCACTATTGGTGGCCAAAAGATGGGGAAATCTCTAGGGAATTTCATTACGCTCCGAGAGTTCTTCACTGGGCAACATGCGCTATTGAGCCAACCCTACTCGCCCATGACCATTCGGCTGTTTATGTTGCAGGCCCATTATCGTAGCCCCTTGGATTTTAGCAATGAAGCCCTTCAAGCAGCCTCAAAAGCCTACAAAAAAATACTAAACGCCAGACTTATTTTGGATCTATTGCCTATTCCTGCAGATGGCCAAGTAGCGAATGAAGCGCTTGAACAAGAAATTAAAGATCTAATTAAAGGCTGCTATGAGGGACTGAACGATGATTTGAATACAGCGGTATGCCTAGCAGGAATTTTTGGGTTGATCAAAAAGATCAATTCGTTTCAGACAGGTCAAATTCCCTTTCAGCACCTATCTAAATCACTTCTTGATGAGTTGAAATCTTCTTTCATTCTACTCACAGAAGGAATATTAGGGATTTCACAAGAAGTGATTGTAAAAGAAGGCTTAGCACTAAATGCACTCATGAACCTCTATATGGAAGCAAAAGGAAAAAAAGATTACGCTACTGTGGATACCATTCGAAACGATTTTAAGTCGATGGGGTTAATCATAAAAGATTTAAAAACTGGGTCTTCCTGGGCTTATGAGGAATAGATACTATGCTTTCATTTTGTTGGCAGTGCTATTTGCATGTACTGAAAAGGAAGATAAGAAGCGTACAAAGTCGGAAGACCCCATTCCCCTGCGCTTTGCACCCAATTTTGATGCAGACAGTGCTTATGTCTACATAGCTACTCAAGTAGCATTTGGACCCAGAGTACCTGGTAGCATGTCTCATCAGAAATGTGGCAATTACTTATTTGATCATTTTAAAGCAAAAGGAGCATTGATGAGAGAGCAGTCTTTTACTGCTACACGCTGGGATGGAATGGCAATGCCTGCTAGAAATATCATTGCCAGCTTCTTTCCAGAAAGAAAACAGAAACGTATATTATTAGCTGCACATTGGGACACACGGTATGTAGCAGATCAAGACAAGAACAGGACAAACGAGGCCATTGACGGAGCCAATGACGGGGCATCGGGCGTAGCAGTTTTGATGGAAATAGCCAGACAAATAGCCTTATATCCAGATTCTCTAAGAGTTGGAGTAGATTTTATTTTATTTGATGTAGAAGATCAAGGAGTGCCTGACAATCATCCTCAAGAAGGCAAACCGAATACATGGTGTCTTGGATCTCAACATTGGGCAAATAATAAACATGAATCCAACTATGTAGCTTACTATGGTGTTCTTCTAGATATGGTAGGTGCTAAAGAAGCCAGATTTGCAAAAGAAGGAACATCCATGAAATATGCACCACAAGTGGTAGATAAAGTCTGGAATCTTGCGCAGCGTATTGGATATGGTTCATTTTTCGTGAATACTAAAGCCCCAGAAATTACAGATGACCACTTGTATATGAATGCCATTGCAAAAATCCCCACTATTGATATTATTGAATACAATCACTCAGGTACGGTGTATTTTGGTTCCTATTGGCATACCCATCAAGACAATTTAGATAATATAAGCCCTGAAACACTGAAAGCAGTAGGTCAGGTGGTCATTACAGCACTTTATAATGAGTAAGCTATGGTTACGGATCTACATAATACTATACAAATACCAGATACTGTAAAAAACAGATTGGTGGTAATAGGTGGTGGCTTTGCAGGAATAGAATTTGTGAAGCAATTGCCTAGAGGTTTTTTTCAGGTTGTAATGTTTGATAGACACAATTACCATACATTCCAACCCCTACTCTATCAAGTAGCGACAGCAGGATTAGAACCTGACTCAATTGCAGAGCCACTAAGAAAAGTATTCGAAGGCTATCCTGATTTCTACTTTAGGCTAGCAGAAGTTCAAGAAATTGACATAAAAGCTAAAATAATTATTACTTCTATAGGTGATCTCCCATATGATTATTTAGTAGTTGCCAATGGATCCAGAACCAACTATTTTGGAAATACTGAAATATTCACCAAAGCATTTCCTTTAAAGCAAATACCACAGGCTTTGGATTTGAGAAGTAATATTCTTCAGTGCTTTGAGAAAGCAGTAATCATAAAAGAAAAGGAAGAAAGACAGCGTTTAATGAACTTCGTAATTGTAGGAGGCGGACCTACCGGAGTTGAGGTAGCTGGTGCCCTAGGAGAGCTCAAAAGCCATATTCTTCCTAATGACTATCCAGAATTGGATATGGATATGATGCAGATTTACCTTATTGAAGGAAGTGGAAAGCTTTTAAGCTCTATGTCGGTCCAGTCCTCGGAGCGAGCCCTGAAGTACACAAGAAATTTCGGGGTGAAGGTGATGCTGAACACCATTGTAGAAAGCTATGATGGGAAGTTGGCCGTACTCTCTTCAGGCGAATTAATCCCCACTGAAACACTGGTATGGGCTGCAGGTGTGATGGGAAATGTAATACCGGGATTCAAAGCTGAAAGTATAGGACGAGGAAATAGGCTGCTAGTAGACGAAATCAATCGTGTAGTGGGAACAGACGATGT
>DAINOB010000005.1:0-3504 GCA_036735585.1 Cytophagales bacterium
GAGGAAATAGGCTGCTAGTAGACGAAATCAATCGTGTAGTGGGAACAGACGATGTCTTTGCTTTGGGAGATATAGCGCTTATGTCCACTGATAAAAATCCTAATGGCCACCCAATGGTGGCTCCCGTAGCACAACAGCAAGGAAAATTACTGGCAAAAAATATCTATAGGCTTACCACAGGTCAAGCCCCAATTCCTTTTGAATATGTTGATAAAGGCTCAATGGCCACCGTTGGAAGAAATAAAGCCGTTGTAGACCTTCCAGGAATGAGACTTCACGGATTATTTGCTTGGGCGGTATGGATGTTTGTACACCTATTTTCTATCGCAGGCTTTAGAAGCAAGATTGTCATTTTCACCAATTGGCTGTACCATTACTTCACCTTCGATAGAGGCACCAGATTAATTATTAGGCCATACGTGAAGCCTTATAAATAGGGTAAGGCCATCCCTACCTACCTTGTAGTCAAAGACTTCACCATAATATAGTCATTCAACACAAAATCGTAATATGGAATGTCGATGATTTCGCGAATCGTGTACCCTAATTTTTCATAAAAATGCACGGTAGGGTTATTCCTATTTACATTAAGCACTAAGCGCTTAGCCCCAAGCTTAGCAACCATCAATTCTACTTCTATAAGTATAGCTCTTCCTATTCCTTTCCCTTTAAACTCGGGAAGCAGATACAGTTTATGAAGCTTCCACTCCTCCTGATCAAGAGCAGAAAATGAAGCTATAGCAACTACATGTTTCTGAATACTGCCAAGTAAAAAAGTGTGATTCTGAATCAATAGTTGCTCTTGAATTGCCTCTTTACTGTACATTTTTCCCAACATAAATTCTATTTGAGCATCTGAGATAATGCCTGGGTAGTGGCTCCTCCAGGAAGTATAAGCCACTTCTTGAATTCGATCAATATCTTCTTCACCAGCTTGAATAAAGGAAAGTGCCATGTCAACTTTTAATAACGCCATACCATCACTCCGATCAAACCATGGTAGAGCATAAACCAAGAGAACAGCATATAAGCAAGACTGGCTGGTATGGTAAGTAGAGGTATGCCCCAGTGTACCTTTCTCTTGAAATTTCTTATTTGCTGATACAATGAGTAGTTGCCAAAAACAAAAAAAGTAAGGGACAACAGCGTGATACTTAAAGTAACAAGATTGATTTCACCCGCTGAAATTGCATCACCAGATATCACTGAAAATGTGAAAAGCAACCCCATAAATGAAGCTAAGGCGACAACTGGAGAAATTCGAATATTAAATTCCTTCCAATCCAGTCCTTTGGTAGCCAACATAATGCACCAAACCAACCCAAAGGGAGCTAAGACCATCCCTAAAATAAATCCACTCGCTAAAACAACGAGCCAAAATCTTGCAAAAAACACACTATCAGGGGTAAAAAAAGAATCACCCTCAATCCATCTGTTGCCATATTCATCTTTAAGTAGATATAAAGATGGTAGGGTTTGACCTTGTAAAACAAAGGCTCCATGACCATCATAGAGATAAACCTCGGGATTTTTAAAAAGGGGCTTTAATTTAATAGTGTCCTGAACAAAATTTAGATCTACTCCTTTAAACAAATAATCAGCTATGCTGAGCAATTGATTTCTTGGATTTGCTACGCTATAATATCCAACAAACTCACCGAAGTCATCTCTTTCAGTTTGAGACATTGCAGTGGGTGCAAATTGGATTCGCTCTTCATCAGAGGTCAGGTAGTCAGCTAAAACTTTACTCAGTTCTCGCACAGATGACATAGAATTTATAGAAAACGCATATCCTTTACCCATGTCTGGCTGAAACCCATAGTAGGAGATAAAACCTTCTATGCCACCGCTATGCCCAAAAAATGACCGATTCGCACTCAGCATGCTCCTATACATTGCTTTTCCATAACCACCCTCCAATCCTGATCTTGCGGATAAGGTACTTTCGGCAAACCTCATGTTAATTAAGGTAACAGAATCTAAAAGGGTCTGATTTTCTTTCACTCCATTATTGAGAATAACCTGTAGAAACTTGCTCATATCCTGAGAAGAAGCACACAATCCCCCTGCGGCATTTCCATAGATTTGATAAAATTCAGCTTTCTTAGCTCCTCCTTTAGGTTGAATCATATACCCGCTGGCATGTAAATCTTGAAAACGATGAGGAACACTAAAATGAGCATTCTGCATACCGATAGGTAATAGAATATTTTCAGAAACGTACTGTTCATACGGCATTCCAGAGTACTTTTCTATAAGATACCCAAGTACCACATATCCCGGATTAGAATAGGAAGACATCAGACCAGGCTTCCATCTACATTCCAAAGATTTGCTATGCTTATTTACAGCTGTCAAATGTGAAATAGGGAAAGTATCCTTTCGATAGACTGCATTGAAGTGCATATCATCAAAGCCCGCAGAGTGCTCGAGTAAATGAATCACTTTAACAGGATGTGTGGCTTCCCAAGGATTTACTATGGGCAATTCAGGCGCTATTCTGGATAGTGGATCATCCAAAGAAAACTTTTTTTGCTGGGTGAGTTGAAGTATAGCCAACGCAGTAAAAGTCTTGGTCACTGAGCCTAGCCTAAACACATGATTTGAAGTTACCTTTTCTTTTTTTTCTACATCTGAATAGCCCAATCCACCTGAAAAGATAACCGAATCACGATCTACCAGTGTCAGCATCATGCCTGGAATTTGATGCTTCTTCATGATTTTCTGAAGACTGTCTAGCAATTGTGTTGTATGCTGATTTCCTGCGGAAAGGGAACCAATCGCCAATACTTGAAACAATAAAATACCAAACAATCTCAATGGCAGGGTTTTAAGCGTAAACTTCATTTCAGCGGTGTTAGTGACCTTTAAGGTTGCAAATATCGACATCTCATATGATGCCCCTTAACCGATTACATAAATGGTATAAATTGATACAGAATAGCATGATAATCGTCATAGTTTATCACAGATGTCTTTATCAGTTTTGCTAAAATTAATAAATCAATTACCTATGAAACAAAGAGAATCAATAAGCCACATCATGACGAACAACGTGAAGTCTGTAAATCTAAATGACAGCCTCTATGATGTGCGGGATATGATGACAAAAATGGGGATTAGGCACGTGCCTGTAGTAGATGGAGATAAGTTGGTTGGAATCCTGAGCAAGACAGATATTATGCGCCTTTCGTTTGGATCTATGTTTGAGGGACAAGAGTCCGCTGATAATGCTGTATACGAAATGCTTTCAATAGATCAGGTAATGCAACAAAATGTAAAAACCATTTCTTCAAGTGCTACTATAAGAGAGGTGGCAGAAATTTTTACAGAAGTTGAATTTCATGCTTTGCCAGTAGTGGATGATGGAGTGCTTGTAGGGATAGTAACAACCACTGATTTAATAAATTACTTATTGGAGCAATATTGATTTCAACACTTTTAAAAAATAAGGCTGTTCCATATTTTTATTAGGGGACAGCCTCATTTATTTATATGCTCTCA
>DAINOB010000005.1:3514-23885 GCA_036735585.1 Cytophagales bacterium
ATGATAGTGACCACACAATTAAACTTTAATTTTTGATCGGCCACTTCTAAGAATTGATCGAAATTCACCACACTGTACCCTAAGGTTTCGTGTGCAAGTGCCTGATAATCTCTTATCTCTGTATAGGTATGTGCCTGCATGTCACTAAGTTTCTGGAACAAGGTTTTGAACCAATTTTCCCAACCCGCTCTATCATGCACCACAACATTTTTCCCCTGAGGGTCTAAATCTATGATGCCGAAATCATCATCGCATAAATCAGCTAGCGTGTCAAAATCATGTTTGGATACGCAAGTGAAAAGTAGCTCAGTTTCTGTATAAAAAGGTTTCATAAGAGGAGATAAAAAAAAGTCGGCATCCGTGATGGACTGCCGACTCTCCTTAATTTTTTTGATTTTTATGCTTTTGCTAAAGATTTAGCAGATTCTGATTTTGCAATAGAGTAAACTACCAAGCCAAAACCGATTTTATTCACTGCATCAGCGATGTTGTAAAACAAATCTACGCTGCTAGGCTGCAATCCTAAACCAGTATTAAGCCATCCACCAGGCATACACATGTAACCAATTGGGTAGATCGCCCAACCTGCAAGTACAAACCAAGCCAATGCCTGAATACCACTTTGAACTGCTGTGCTGTTTGACTTTGCTGCTAGTTGCTTAGCTTCTCCAAACCATGCAGAGTACAAAATGTACACGTAACCAACCGTAGAAAGAACTCCATACAACACAGAGTGTCCTGCAGCTCCTTCAGCGGCAGTGCCATCAGCATTCAAAGGAACAAAAGCTTCTCCAATGTAGCCTGTAATTAGCATAAATGCAGAGGCAAGGATAAGCTTCCACATAAAACCAATTTTTGCACCAGCGGGACGCAATAAAAGATAGAACTCTACACACATCAATGGAACAGTTAAGGTCCAGTCAATGTAGCGAAGGGCTGTAGGGTTGGTTCCAGTAGCTGCGTAATAATCGCGCATGTAGAAATAATGCACGGCAGCGATACCTGTAATCAATCCTGAAACGAGAAGTGAAGTTTTCCATTTCTCGTCCACTGTACCTCTTTCGAAAAAGAAGAATACAGAGGCAGCGAACATGGCCATGTAGCCAGTAAAAAAGGTGAATGCAACGGGATCATCCTTAGGGATGGTCATTACGTCAAGCAGTAGATTTTCCATTTTTTTGCTTTGTGTTTAAGTTTATAACCAAAACATTAAACAGAATGGTCTAGAGATTTGTTCGAGAAAAGTTCAATTTTTTTTAAAGCCGCGCAAAAAATCGTTCTTGAATTTCGATGATCACCAAATAAAGTGCCCACAGACGCTAATTTGGCAGAATATCGTTCTGATTTTAGAAAGGGAATGGCAGAAAAAATGTCAAAATTTTTCTAAAAGTAAAGCATGGCATTATCGATCAAGCGCTATACTATTTATACTCGATGATAAATATCTCCTCCTCCGGGCGCTTCATCATGTATCTTTCTCTTGCAAAACGTTCCAATAATTCCGGGTCATTTAAGAGAGACTTACGGGTCACTTCTAGTTCTTTGATCATAGTTTGGTAATAGACTTTCTCTTGTTCTAATTCAGATAGTTTAGAGGACATCCTCCATTGATCTATCCAATCGTTAGCGTCAAAAAACGTCATCCAGAGTACAAACACAATCGTAGAAAGCAAATAAAAATTGGTAAGCCAAGACTTCTTATGAATTAAGATTTCCCTAAAGAATGTTTTAATATTCTGCTTATCGAGGGGCATAGCCTAGAAATTAATTCCTGGGTAATATGCAGCATCGCCCAACTCCTCTTCAATTCGAAGTAGTTGATTGTATTTTGCCATACGATCGCTGCGGCTTGCAGAACCAGTTTTTATTTGACCTGTGTTCAATGCAACAGCCAAATCTGCAATGGTACTGTCCTCAGTTTCACCACTTCTGTGCGACATGATGCATTTATAACTGTTTCTCTGAGCAAGATGTACAGTTTGAATAGTTTCAGAAAGAGTCCCTATTTGATTTACTTTAATTAATACTGCATTGCCTATGCCCTCATCTATACCTCTCCTCACACGTTTGGTATTGGTAACAAAGAGGTCGTCACCGACCAATTGCACCTTACTAGATTTCAACTTATCCGTCAACAATTTCCAGCCATTCCAATCATCTTCTGCCATACCATCTTCAATAGATAAAATAGGATACTTCATTGCCCAATCTGCCCAATACTCTACCATTTGCTCAGCATTCAATGATTTTCCTGAGGATTTTTTTAAGGTATAAAGTCCTGTTTTCTCATCGTAAAACTCCGTGGTGGCAGCATCCATAGCGATGAAAACATCCTCTCCGGGTTTATATCCTGCCGCCTCAATAGCTCTTAATACAGTCTCTATTGCTTCTTCGTTGGATTTAATATTTGGAGCAAATCCACCTTCATCTCCTACATTCGTAGAGTACCCAGCCTTCGAAAGCACCTTTTTAAGATGATGAAAAATCTCTACCCCCATTCTTAAAGCTTCAGAAAAGGTATCAGCTTTTACAGGCATAACCATAAATTCTTGAAAATCGATGCTATTGTCTGCATGACTTCCACCATTTAAGATATTCATCATAGGAACAGGCAGCACATGTGCCCCTACTCCACCTATATACCGAAAAAGAGGTTGATCAAGTTCTTCCGCAGCAGCTCGAGCCACTGCCAAAGAGACTCCAAGCAGGGCATTCGCTCCTAACTTAGATTTATTTTCTGTCCCATCCAGATCGATCATTAGCTGATCAATTTCTTTCTGATCAAATATATACATGCCTTCCAACTCTGGAGCAATCACTTCGTTCACGTGTCCTACTGCTTTCTCTACCCCCTTGCCTAAATAGGCACTGTTATCGCCATCTCTAAGTTCTACGGCCTCATGAGCACCCGTAGATGCACCTGAAGGAACCGCTGCCCTTCCAAGAAAACCATTTTCGGTTACTACATCCACTTCTACCGTTGGATTGCCACGTGAATCTAAAATTTGGCGTGCATAGATACTTTCGATGAAACTCATAATTATTGGTTTAAGTGATTTGCAATGTTGTCAGAAAATTGATCAAAAAGATATCTTGAGTCGTGTGGGCCTGGAGAGGCTTCTGGGTGATACTGAACTGAAAAAGCAGGTCTGTTTTTTAACATTACACCTTCCACACTTTTATCATTTAAATTGACATGGGTAAGAAGAACTTCAGGGTGGTTTTTCAAATTCTCCGCACTCACACAGAAACCATGATTTTGTGAAGTGACCTCTGACTTGTTTTTAATTAGATTTTGAACAGGGTGATTTAATCCTCTATGTCCATGATGCATCTTAAATGTTTCTAAGCCCTGAGACAGACAAAGAATTTGATGTCCTAAACAAATTCCAAACAATGGAGTATTGCTCTCGATAATCTTTGATACTGTTTGTACAGCATAAGGCATGGCAGCAGGATCGCCAGGTCCATTCGAGATAAAATACCCATCTGGATTCCACTCTTGAATCTCTTCAAAGGTGCTTTTGGCAGGAAAAACCTTTACATGCATATTTCTATCCGTAAGATTTTGAAGAATACTCTTTTTAATCCCTAAATCTAAAACGGCTACCTTTCGAGTACTCCCTTGACCCAATTCAAATGGCTGAATAGTACTCACTTCAGAAGATAGTTCAAGACCTGCCATAGAAGGAACTTGATCCAGTAACATTTGAAGGTTCTCCTTTTCTAAAACTTCAGAAGATATCACAGCATTCATGGCTCCTTTATTCCTCAGATGCCGCACGAGTGCCCTCGTGTCTACATCAGTAATACCCACGATTCCGAATCTTTTGAAATAATCTTGTAGCGATTCATGGGCACTTAGCCTGCTATGTACTTCTGAAAACTCTCTACAAATTAATCCACTGAACTTTGGCCAATCTGACTCATTCTCTGCTTCGAGTGTACCATAATTGCCTATGTGTGTGGTGGTATTAATGATGATCTGGCCATAGTACGAAGGATCGGTGTAAATCTCTTGATATCCAGTCATACCAGTATTAAAGCAAAGCTCTCCTGTGGTCGTACCTATTTGACCTACTGCACTGCCTTGCAAAAAAGTGCCATCTTCAAGGAGTAGGGCCGCGGGTGTCTTTTTATAATTGAGTATATGCATGTTTGATGTAAAAATAAAAAAAGGGATTTGATATGCTCAAATCCCTTTCAATGTTGTTATTCACTTTCAACTATTCAGCTGTAGGAGTATTATCAGAAGAACTCTCGTCCTGAGTTGTTGACTTATTCTCTTTAGGTTTGCTATCCTTTGATTTGCCTTCTTTGGATTTGGCGGTTGCTGTTTCCGCACTAGCCGAAGCACTTTTTGTTCCTCTTCTACTTCTTCTGGTTTTAGACTTATCTGTGGTAGCCACATTAAGCATAGTTTCATTGAAATCAACTAACTCCATAATGCATATGTCAGCATTATCACCAGTTCTAGTTCCAAGCTTAATAATTCTTGTATACCCTCCAGGCCTAGTTGCAACTTTTTCCGCTACCGAACCAAAAAGCTCCTTGATGGTCTCTTTACTCTGTAGGAATTTAAATGCCGTCCTTCTTGAATGAGTAGAATCTACTTTAGATCTGTTAATGAGAGGCTCAACAAACTTTCTAAGTTCTTTGGCTTTGGCAACTGTAGTTGTAATTCTTTTATGAATAATCAGGGAAGAGGCCATATTAGACATCATTGCATCTTTATGCTGTGATGTTCTCCCTAAGTGATTGTCTTTCTTTCCGTGTCTCATGGCTTAATCTTCCTCGAGTTTATATTTTATTACGTCCATACCAAAAGTAAGACCTTTCTCTGCTACCAACTGCTCTAATTCCGTTAATGACTTCTTTCCGAAATTTCTAAATTTCATCATGTCGGATACTTCTAGTCTTACAAGATCACCAAGAGTTTTGATGTCAGCAGCTTTTAAGCAATTGTAAGCACGAACAGAAAGATCCATGTCTGCAAGATTGGTCTTGAGCAATTTCCTCATTTGAAGAACACTCTCATCTATCTCTGGAAGTTCTACTTCTTTATGATCATCTATTGAGATATTCTCATCAGAGAACAGTTTGAAGTGCTGAATAAGTATTTTAGCAGCCCCTTTTAAGGCATCTTCTGGGTGAATTGAACCATCTGTTTCTATATCTAGAATCAATTTTTCAAAATCAGTTCTTTGCTCAACCCTTGTATTCTCCACATGATACTTCACATTTTTAATGGGAGTAAAAATCGCATCAATTGGAATGTATCCAAAAACTTGCTCAGCGGGACGATTCTCTTCTGCAGGGACATATCCTCTACCTTTATCGATAGTCAACTCAATTTCCATATTGATACTGGAATTGATCGTGCAGATGATTTGCTCTGGATTCAAAACCTTGTAGCTACTTGTGAATTTCTCAATATCACCAGCCAAAAAATGAGAGCCATTCTTTATAGAAACTACTACTTTGTTATCAATATGTTCTGATACTTTCTTAAAACGAATGGTCTTAAGATTCAAAATTATTTCAGAGACATCTTCTACTACGCCTTCTATGGTAGAAAACTCGTGCAGCACTCCTGGTATTTTCACACCTATTACGGCATAACCTTCAAGTGAAGATAACAGGATTCTTCTTATTGCATTACCAACGGTAACGCCATAGCCTCTTTCAAGGGGTTTGAATTCGAAAATACCGTGAAAGTCATCGGCCTTTTCCATTACCACCTTCTCAGGCATTTGAAAAGCTAATATAGACATACTATTAGGTGCTTAATGTTATTTAGAATACAATTCGACAATTAACTGTTCCTGTATTGTTTCAGGAATCTGATCTCTGTCTGGATAATTTACAAATCTACCTTCCATCTTTTCTGAGTCCCATTCTAGCCAGCCAAATTTTTTGGTAGTACGAGCTGAAAGAGATGTGGTGATTACTTCAAGTGATTTTGATTTTTCTCTAACTGTAACGGAATCTCCAGGACGTAAAGAAAATGATGGAATATTTACAATGTCACCATTGATTAGGATATGCTTATGTAATACAAGCTGCCTAGCTGCTCTACGTGTTGGAGCCAATCCAAACCTATAAACAGTGTTATCAATTCTTGCCTCAAGATACTTAAGGAGGTTTTCTCCAGTAATCCCTACTTTTCTTGAAGCCTTATCAAATGTTTTGGCAAACTGACGTTCCAATACACCATAGATGTACTTTGTCTTTTGCTTTTCCATCAGCTGTACGGCATATTCGGACTTCTTTCCTCTGCGGCTTCTGCCATGCATACCAGGAGGATAATTCTTCTTTCTAAAGGTTTTTGACTCCCCAAGGATCGGCTCACCGAACTTTCTGCCGATTTTTACTTTAGGGCCTGTATATCTTGCCATGTCTTTGTACTTATCCTAAAAATTAAACTCTTCTTCTTTTTGGAGGTCTGCACCCATTATGCGGTAAAGGAGTAATGTCCTTTATAGTAGCAATTTCAAAACCTACGTTCGAAAGTGTTCTTATAGCACTTTCTCTTCCAGCGCCAGGACCTTTTACAAACACTTCTAGTTTGCGCATTCCTAGATCAAAGGCAGCTTGCCCACAGTTTGTCGCAGCCATAAGGGCTGCATAGGGGGTGTTTTTCTTAGATCCTTTGAAACCCATTTTTCCTGCGGAAGCCCAAGAAACTACTTGACCTGCATTATTAGTAATGGAAATAATTATGTTGTTGAAAGATGCTCTTATATGAGCTTGACCAGCAACCTCAACAGTTACTACCCTTTTCTTTGCTTTATCTTTTCTTTTCGCTGCGTTACTCATGATTACTTAGTAGCTTTTTTCTTGTTAGCAACAGTTTTACGTTTCCCTTTACGTGTACGCGAGTTATTCTTGGTTTTCTGACCCCTTACAGGTAGGCCTTTTCTGTGTCTTAACCCTCTGTAACATCCGATATCCATTAATCTCTTAATGCTCAGCTGCACTGTGGACTTAAGAACACCTTCTACCTTCAATTCGGTAGATATAATATTTCTTATCGCATTGGATTCGTCTTCCGTCCATTCGCCTGCTTTCTTATCCAAAGAAATGTCGGCTTTTGTCAGAATATTCTGCGCTGATTTACGGCCTATACCATAAATATAGGTAAGTGCTATCTCACCTCTTTTCTTATCTGGGATGTCTACTCCTGCTACTCTTGCCATGGGTTTAACCTTGTCTTTGCTTGAACCTAGGGTTCTTTTTGTTGATGATAAAGAGCTTACCTTTCCTGCGTACTACGATACAGTCTTCACTCCTTTTTTTTACTGAAGCTTTTACTTTCATGATCTTGCTTCTTATTTATACCTGTAAGTTATTCTTCCTTTAGATAAATCGTATGGTGACATTTCTAATTTCACCTTATCACCGGGGAGAATTCTTATGTAATTCATTCTCATTTTTCCGGAAATGTGTGCTATTACTATATGACCATTTTCTAATTCCACTCTAAACATGGCATTTGATAAGGCTTCTACAATAGTCCCATCTTGTTCTATGGATGTTTGTTTTGCCATTATGCAACTGCCACATTCTGACTGCGACCTTTGATTCTTCCTGACTTCATCATGCCATCATAATGACGCATCAAAAGATAGCTTTCGATTTGCTGAAGTGTGTCAAGAATCACTCCCACCATGATAAGGAGGGAAGTACCACCATAAAATTGCGCAAACTCCCTAGAGACTCCAAAGAGACTAGCAATTGCTGGTAGTATAGCTATTATAGCCAAAAACAACGATCCTGGAAACGTAATTCTCGACAAAATTTCATCAATAAATTCTGCAGTAGCCTTTCCTGGCTTCACTCCAGGTACAAATCCTCCATTCCTCTTCATGTCATCCGCTATCTGATTACTATTTACAGAAATGGCGGTGTAGAAAAAGGTAAAGATCACAATCAACGAGGCAAATAAAAGATTGTATTGCCATGAAGTGTAATCAGAAAATGTAGAACCTATATAACTAGCAAGATCTGAATTGTCAGCCCAAATTGAAGCAATCATAGCTGGCAAAAACATGAGTGATTGCGCAAAAATTATTGGCATAACACCCGAAGCATTAATTTTCAGAGGGATATATTGCCTTTGACCTCCATAAACTTTATTACCAACAACTTGCTTAGCATATTGAACAGGTATTTTTCTTGTAGCTGTAGTCAACATTACAGTACCCATAACTACAAAGAACAGCGCGATTATCTCTAATATGAATAAAATACTACCGCTCATGCCTCTTGAAATCGCCTCACCAGCGATGCTGCCTGGAAATCTTGAAATGATTCCTATCATGATGAGCATGGAGATACCATTTCCTATGCCCTTATCGGTAATCTTTTCACCTAACCACATACAGAACATGGTTCCAGCGACAAGAACGATCATAGATGTGATGGTAAAGAATGTTCTATCAATCAAAATCGCTTCTGCAGGGATGGTAGCTGTTACATACCCTATGGATTGCGCAACAGTGATAAAAATAGTTAGTACTCTAGTTATTTGGTTGATCTTCTTTCTTCCACTATCTCCCTCTTTCTGAAGTTTCTGAAAATACGGAACTGCAACCGTAAGTAACTGCAATACAATAGATGCTGATATGTATGGCATTATACCCAAACCAAAAATGGAAGCATTGCTAAATGCTCCTCCTAAAAAAGTATCCAGTAAACCAAAAATTCCTTCAGATGCTCCAGTGAGTTTTGAAGGATCTACTCCCGGCAAAACAATGAAAGAGCCTAATCTGAAAATTACTAAGAAGCCAATCGTATTGATTATTCGGATTCTTAGATCCTCAATCGCAAAAATATTCTTTATGGTCTGTATGAACCTTTTCATTCTTATTATAGCGTTGTCGCTTTTCCTCCCTTAGATTCAATTGCTGCTTTTGCTGTTTCTGAGAATGCATGAGCAATCACATTTACAGCCGCACTGAGTTCACCTCTTCCTAAAACCTTTATTAACTTACCTTTAGCAGCAAGACCATTTTTGATCAATAATTCTGGGTTGATCTCTGTGGAAGGACTTTTTTCCGACAACTGCTGGAGTGTATCAAGGTTGATAACTTTATACTCAATTCTGTTGATGTTCTTGAAACCAAATTTTGGTATTCTTCTTTGAAGAGGCATTTGACCACCTTCAAAGCCGATCTTAGTTTTGTAACCAGATCTTGATTGAGCACCTTTATGACCTCTTGTAGAGGTACCACCCATACCAGAACCTGGTCCTCGACCAAACCTCTTTTTTGTTTTAATTGAACCTTTTGCAGGTTTTAAAGTACTGAGATTCATATCAAATTTCTTTTATACTGATCAAATGATCTACTTTTCTGAGCATACCTGCAATCTGGGGTGTAAGCTCTAATTCCTTGCTTTTGCTAATCTTTCCAAGACCTAAAGCTTTGATCGTAGCCTTTTGATCTTTAGGTCTATCGATTATACTTCTTATCTGAGTGACTAATACCTTGCTCATATCTTTAGCCCTTAAATACTTTTACTAAGTCAACTCCTCTTTGTTCAGCAACATCGTAAGCGCTTCTCATTCTGGAGAGCGCATCAAAAGTAGCTTTTACCACATTATGAGGATTACTGCTTCCTTTAGATTTTGCCAATACATCTTTAACACCAGCACTTTCAAGTACTGCACGCATAGCACCACCAGCAATAACGCCTGTTCCTGGTGCTGCAGGTTTCAGAAATACAAAACCACCACTAAATTTTCCATGAATGTCATGAGGGACTGTACCTTTCATAACAGGAACTTTGATAAGGTGCTTTTTGGCATCATCAATTCCTTTCGTAATGGCATCCGTTACTTCATTTGCCTTTCCTAGACCATAACCTACTACACCATCACCGTTACCCACTACTATGATTGCAGAGAAGCTGAACCTTCGTCCACCTTTAACCACTTTTGCCACTCTATTAATAGCTACCACTCTTTCTTTGAGTTCTAGCTCGCTGGCCTTTATATTCTTTAAACTTAGTTTCGACATCTTATTAGAATTTCAGACCACCTTCTCTTGCGCCATCAGCCAAGGCTTTCACTCTTCCGTGAAATAAATAACCTCCTCTATCAAACACAACACTTGTAATTCCTGCAGCAAGCGCTTTTTCAGCCAATTGCTGACCGACTGCCTTGGATTGCTCTACTTTTCCACCTTCTACTTTTACAGTCTTGGTAGATGCTGAAGCTAATGTTACTCCATTTAAGTCGTCTATAAGCTGAACGTAAATTTCTAGATTACTTCTAAAAACGGACAACCTAGGCTTTTGGGCGGTTCCAACAATCTTGGACCTGATCGCCTTGCGAATTTTATTCCTTCTTCTTACTTTTTGTAAAACAGATGCCATGAGATTAATTATTTTTTAGCTGAAGTTTTACCTGCTTTTCTACGTACTTGCTCGCCCACAAAACGAATACCTTTACCTTTGTAAGGTTCAACTTTTCTCAGCGATCTTATTTTTGCTGCCATTTGGCCAATCAACTGCTTATCATTTGATTGTAGGGATACTATTGGATTCTTACCTTTTTCTGTAACCGCACTGGCAGAAACTTCGGAGGGCATTACTAAAAATATTGAATGGGAGTATCCAAGGCTAAATTCCAATACATTGTTTGTAGCAGTGGCTTTGTAACCAACACCAACGAGCTCGAGATTTACAGAAAACCCTGTACTTACACCTGTAATCATATTATTGATCAGTGTTCTATATAAACCGTGCAATGCCTTATGACGCTTTTGCTCTGTAGGTCTTTCAACTGTAAGCGTGTTATTGTCAATGTTTACTTTTATGTCTCTATCAATTTTCTGGAAAAGCTCTCCCTTGGGACCTTTTACCTTTACCACATTGTCAGGTGAAATTGAGATTTCAACCTGCGCGGGGATTTGTATGGGTAATTTACCTATTCTAGACATGCGCTTATATTAATACACGTAACAAAGTACTTCCCCACCTACATTTGCTTCTCTTGCTTCCTTATCGGTCATCAAACCTCGGTTGGTAGAGATTATTGCAATACCCAAACCATTCAACACCCTTGGGATCTCGGTAGAAGCGGAATACTTTCTAAGACCTGGTGAGCTTATTCTGCTAAGTTTAACAATAGCGGGTTGCTTGGTGATTGGATTATATTTAAGGGCAATCTTGATTGTCCCTTGTGGGCCAGTTTCTTCAAACTTATAATTTAGGATATAACCTTTGTCAAATAAGACTTTGGTTATTTCCTTTTTGATATTGGATGCAGGAATCTCCACGATGCGGTGATTAGCTTTCACTGCATTTCTAACTCTTGTAAGATAATCTGCTATGGGATCTGTCATGTTATTCTTCTTTTCAAAAGGGCTGCAAAAGTATGATAAATAGTTTAGATTTCAAATTACCAGCTTGCTTTTGTTACACCTGGGATTTTGCCAGCAGACGCCATTTCTCTAAAGGTAACTCTATTGATACCAAATTTTCTCATGTATCCTTTGGGTCTACCGGTAAGCTTACATCTGTTGTGGAGTCTAACTGGAGATGCATTTTTAGGCAACTTATCTAATCCTATATAATCTCCAGCTTCCTTCAGAGCTTTACGCTTTGAAGCATATTTAATAACTGCTGCTAATCTTTTGCGTTCTCTTGCTTTAACTGATTCCTTTGCCATTTCTTTATTTATTTCTGGGTTGCGAATGGCATACCAAATGCCTTAAGTAAAGCTCTACTCTCTACATCATTAGGTGCAGAAGTTACAACAGTAATATCCATTCCTGATATTCTACTAACTTTATCAATACTGATTTCTGGAAAAATAATTTGCTCTTTAACCCCAAGAGTATAATTACCTCTTCCATCAAATCCTTTATCGTTGATTCCTCTAAAATCTCTTACTCTAGGTAAAGCTACAGTCATCAATCGATCTAAGAACTCGTACATTTTTTCCCCACGAAGTGTTACTTTAGCTCCGATAGGCATATTTTCTCTCAACTTAAAGTTAGAGACTGCTTTCTTTGATTTGGTAGCAATCGCCTTCTGTCCGGTGATGGTAGTAAGTTCTTCTACACCTACGTCTACCAATTTCTTATCGGTAACTGCTATACCTATTCCTTTATTAATCACGATTTTCGTGATCTTAGGAACCTGCATAATGCTTTTATATTTAAACTCTTGAAGCAATAAAGGAACTACCTCCTTCAAATACTTTTCTTTTAGCCTTGTGTTAGCCATTGTTAATGAATTCTCCAGTTTTCTTTGAGTATCTCTGTAGTTTTCCTTCTGCATTCAATTTTCTGCCTACTCTAGTTTTGGCTCCTGTAGATGGGTCTACTACTGCTAGTTTATTAATTCTAAGAGGCGCCTCAATTTTAAGTATGCCTCCATTGGGATTCTTTGCTGATGGCTTGGTATGCTTTGTAACCATATTAACCCCTTCAACTATAGCTGTTCCCTTTTCCACGATTATTTCTAATATCCTGCCGGATTTGCCTTTGTTGTCACCTGAGATAACTTCGACAGTATCGTTTTTTCTTATATGAAGCTTTTTCATGTTCAATGTAAAAATTAAAGTACCTCTGGGGCTAATGAAACTATTTTCATAAACTGCTTCTCTCTCAATTCTCTAGCCACAGGACCAAAAATCCTTGTACCTCTAGGTTCATCGTTGTTATTTAGCAATACCACCGCATTGTCTTCAAATCTGATATATGATCCATCCTTACGTCTTACTTCCTTCCTAGTACGAACGACAACAGCTTTAGACACTGCTCCTTTTTTCATATTAGAAGAAGGCACGGATGACTTCACACTTACTACTACTTTGTCTCCAACGGAAGCATATCTCCTACCAGTGCCACCAAGTACTCTTATTACGAGTACTTCTTTAGCTCCACTGTTGTCGGCTACGCCAAGTCTTGATTCCTGCTGTACCATATTTACTTAGCTTTTTCTATGACTTCGATTAACCTCCAACGCTTGTTTTTACTTAGAGGCCTTGTTTCCATTATTTTTACTGTATCGCCAATGCCACACTCATTTTTCTCATCATGAGCCATGAGCTTGGTAGTCTTTTGGATAAACTTTCCGTAGATAGGGTGCTTTACCTTTCTCTCTACAGCAACGGTGATCGATTTATCCATTTTGTTGCTTAGTACCTTTCCGGTACGCTCTTTTCTAAGATTTCTTTCTATGCTTTCCATATTCATTGTACTAAACAGGAACACCTTTTTGAGCAAGAATCGTCTTAATTCTTGCGATTGCCTTTCTTTTCTCTTTCAACACCATAGGATTCTCTATGGGTGAGATCGCATGAGCAAACTGTGTTTTCTTATATGTCTCAAGTTCAGCATGTAGCTTATCTTTTAGCTCATCAACGGTGAGTCCTGTTAATTCTTTTGCTTTCATAATCAACCTTCGTAATCTGGTCTCGTAACAAATTTCGTCTTAATCGGTAGTTTCTGAGCAGCAAGACTTAGCGCTTGTGTGGCCAACTCCTTACTAACTCCTCCTGCTTCAAACAAAATGGTGCCTGGTTTTACTACCGCTACCCAATATTCTGGTGCTCCTTTACCTTTTCCCATCCTTACTTCTGCTGGCTTCTTTGTGATTGGCTTATCTGGAAATATTCTTATCCAAACTTGGCCTTCGCGCTTCATAGCTCTGGTCATTGCAATTCGAGCTGCCTCTATTTGCCTGCTTGTAATCCAAGCTGGCTCCAGTGATTTAACTCCAAAAGACCCAAAATCAACGGTAAACCCTTTAGTGGCTAATCCTTTAATTCTTCCTTTGTGAGCTTTTCTAAATTTTGTCCTCTTCGGTTGTAACATGGCTATTTACAGGTTACTATTCTTTGTTTCTTTTTCTACGGGAAGACTCTCCTCCTCTTTTTCTATTTGGTTGATTGCCACCAGGACCACCACCACTGAAACCTCCACTTGTAGCGGCTCCAACATTTGGTGAAAGATCCCTTTTGCCGTATACCTCACCTTTAAATATCCACACCTTAATTCCTATTTTACCATAAACAGTAAGTGCTTCAGATATTTCGTAATCTATGTCGGCACGCAAGGTGTGTAATGGAACTCTTCCTTCCTTATACTGCTCAGTACGAGCCATTTCTGCTCCTCCTAATCTTCCAGAGCATTTGATTTTAATTCCTTGGGCACCAACACGGATTGCAGAAGCAATTGCCTGCTTCATCGCTCTTCTATAGGAGATTCTGGCTTCCAATTGTTGTGCTATTGACTCTCCAACAAGTTTTGCGTCAATTTCAGGCCTTTTTACCTCCATGATATTGATCTGTACTTCTTTGCCAGTAAGCTTCTTTAATTCTTCCTTTATCTTATCAACTTCTCCACCACCTTTTCCGATAACTACGCCAGGTCTGGCGGTATGTATGGTGAGTGTAATTTTATTGAGCGTTCTTTCGATCACTACCTTAGATATTCCACCTTTTGGAATTCGAACACCTACATACTTTCTGATTTTCTCGTCTTCTACTAGTTTTTCGGAAAAATTCTTTCCTCCATACCAGTTGGAATCCCATCCTCTTACGATTCCTAATCTAAAACCAATTGGATTTACTTTCTGTCCCATTTTTAATATTATTCTTGTTCTGGGTTAAGTACTTCTTTTGCAGCACTGTCTACCACCAAGGTTACGTGATTAGATCTTTTTCTTACTCTATGAGCTCTGCCTTGAGGTGCAGGTCTTAAACGCTTTAACATCTTTCCTTCATCAACCTGAATAGTTTTAACGTAAAGCTGTGCATTTTCAATCCTCTCTCCTTCATTCTTTTGCTGCCAATTGGCAATTGCTGATAGAAGAAGCTTTTCAATTTTAGGGGCACCTGACTTAGACTCAAACTTTAATATGTTGAGTGCCTGATCCACTTTTTTGCCTCTGATAAGGTCTGCAACCAACCTCATTTTACGAGGGGAAGTAGGTACATTCTTAAGTTTTGCTATTGCTTCCATGCTTAACGATTTCCTGAATGTCCTTTGAAAGTTCTTGTAGGGCTGAATTCACCCAATTTGTGACCTACCATGTTTTCGGTAACATACACTGGTATGAATTTATTTCCATTGTGTACTGCGAAAGTGTGTCCTACGAAGTCAGGGGATATCATTGATCTTCTAGACCATGTTTTGATTACAGTTTTTTTACCTCCTGTATTCATTACAGACACCTTGTTTTCTAGTCTGAAATCGATGTAAGGGCCCTTTTTTAATGATCTTGCCATTATTTTCTCTTACTAATGATTAAACGATCTGAATATTTCTTTGGTGAGCGGGTTTTCTTACCTTTTGCAAGCAAGCCGTTTCTTGAGCGTGGATGTCCTCCAGAAGCTCTACCCTCTCCACCACCCATGGGGTGATCTACAGGGTTCATGGCAACACCCCTTACGCGTGGTCTGATGCCTTTCCATCTGCTTCTACCTGCTTTCGCTGCCACTACATTCATGTGATCAGAATTTGATACTGAACCTACTGTAGCCATACATTTGGTAAGAACCATCCTCATTTCACCTGATGGTAATTTCAAGGTAACATAATCCCCTTCTCTTGCAACTAACTGAGCATAAGTACCTGCTGAGCGAGCCATTTGAGCACCTCCCCCAGGTCTTATTTCAATGCTGTGCACAATAGTTCCTAAAGGTATATTATTCAATAGCAGTGCATTTCCCAATTCTGGCGCTATACTCTCACCTGCCATTATAGTAGCTCCAACTTCTAATCCTTGTGGTGCGATTATATATCTTTTCTCACCATCTACGTAATGCAATAATGCGATTCTTGCACTTCTGTTTGGATCATATTCAATGGAAGCAACTTTAGCAGGGATGTTGAACTTATCTCTCCTTGAGAAATCAATATCTCTGTACTTCTGCTTGTGACCTCCGCCAATGTAGCGTGATGTCATTTTGCCCTCATAATTTCTACCTCCACTCTTTGACTTTCCGGAAACGAGTGACTTCTCTGGTTTCGATTTGGTAATCTCTTCGAAAGTAGGCGCAATCCGAAAACGGGTGCCGGGAGTGACTGGATTTAATTTCTTAACTGCCATTTTCTTTAAACTTTAAATCCCGCTATAAAAGTCAATAATTTCTCCTTCAGCGAGTTTCACAAAGGCTTTTTTATAAGCAGAAGTGCGCCCGCTGATAACTTTAGACTTTGAATATCTACTCTTTTTCTTTCCTGGAAGTACTGCTGTGTTGATGTCTACTACTTTAACACCGTACATTTTTTCAACAGCCTTCCGTATTTCAAGCTTGTTGGCATCACGGTCAACTACAAATCCAAAGCAACCTGCCTCATTTTGAGCAGTCATTTTCTCCGTTACTAAGGGCTTGATCAGAATCTCTTTCATCTTGATCAGTTAAATAAAGTTTTAAAAGTTTCAAGCGCTCCTTCGGTGATATACATCTTCTCGTTATTTAAAATATCGAAGGTGCTTATATCAGAAGCTCTTTTCACAAAAGCTTTTTGAATATTTCTGCTTGACAGTACTACATTCTTTGATGGTTCTGCAAAAACAAATAATGCTTTAGAGTTTTCAGGAACCAATGAATTATAAATGCTAATGAACTCTTTAGTTTTAGGTTGCTCTGTAGAAAACTCCTCAATTACATACAGAGCGTTTCCATTAACCTTGTGTGTAAATGCAGATTTACGTGCCAGTGAACGAGTCTTTTTGTTCACTTTTATATCATAGTCTCTGGGTACTGGACCAAATACTCTACCCCCACCACGAAACAATGGTGATTTCATACTTCCGGCTCTTGCCCCCCCTGTACCTTTTTGTTTCTTAAGTTTCTTAGTAGTTCTTGCTATTTCCGCACGCTGCTTCGACTTATGAGTTCCTTGTCTTTGTGCTGCAAGTAAACGCTTTATATCTAAGTATATAGCGTGGTCGTTGGGTTGTTCTAAAATCAACTCTCCATTAAGCTGAACTGTACGTCCAGTTTCTTTTCCGGTTTTATCTATAACTTTGATTTCCATTATTTCTCAAGTAATACAAAGTTGTTGTTATGTCCTGGTAATGACCCTGATATCAATAGAAGATTCTTTTCAGGTATCAATTTCACCACTTTTAAATTTTGTATTTTCACTCTATCTCCACCTGTTCTTCCAGCCATTCGAGTTCCTGGGAATACTCTTGCAGGAAATGAGCATGCACCGATGGAACCAGGGTGTCTTTGTCTGTTGTGCTGACCGTGTGTTTGACCACCTACTCCAGCAAAGCCGTGACGTTTAACTACACCTTGAAATCCTTTTCCTTTAGAAGTACCTATAGCATCTACGAAATCACCTTCAACAAAAATATCTTCTACTTTTAGAACTTGCCCTAGAGTAAGATCCTTTTCAAAATACTTGAATTCTGATATTTTTCTTTTTGGCGTAGTTCCCGCTTTCTTGAAGTGCCCTTTAAGTGCTGCAGTGGTGTTTTTCTCCTTAGCCTCACCATAGCTTAATTGATAAGCGTTATAGCCGTCAATTTCTTTCGTTTTAACTTGTGTAACTACACAAGGACCCGCCTCAATCACAGAAACTGGTATGTTAGTACCGTCTTCTATAAAGATGCTCGTCATTCCTATTTTTTTACCTATTAATCCTGACATGGTAATGTGATCTTTTCTGTTATTAAACTGCTCGCGAAAAGGACTGCAAAGTTAGGAAAAAGACCTAAACAATCTAATGACGCGAAAAAAAATTATTGAAGGGCAAAAAAAAAGAGAATCGATGCTGTAATCGATTCTCTTTCAGTACACTATATATCCGTCAAACTTTAATTTCTACTTCTACTCCACTTGGAAGTTCGAGCTTCATTAATGCATCAATGGTCTTTGTACTAGTGGAGTAAATGTCTACCAAACGCTTATACGTACAAAGCTGAAACTGCTCTCTTGACTTCTTGTTTACGTGAGGAGAACGAAGAACTGTAAACTTTTCTTTAACAGTTGGAAGAGGTATTGGACCGCTCACCACTGCTCCGGTAGATTTCACCGCTCTAACGATTTTCTCAGAAGACTTGTCTACGAGATTGTGATCGAAAGACTTTAGCTTGATTCTAATTTTCTGATTCATGTTTCTTTAATTTAAACGGTAGCACCTTTTTCTTTTGCAACAATTGCTTCTGCAAGGTTTGCAGGTACTAGCTCATATCTTGAGAATGTCAATGTGGCTGTGGCTCTTCCAGAAGATATTGTCCTTAGATCGGTAACGTATCCAAACAATTCTGACAAGGGAACATCAGCTCTCACCACTTGTGAGGTGCCTTTTGTATCCATACCCTTCATTATTCCTCTTCTCCTATTTAGATCACCAGTGATGGGACCAGTATATTCATCTGGTGTTACTACATCTACCGACATAATTGGCTCTAGTAATTTTGGACCAGCGTTTCTTGCCGATTCCTTGAATCCCATCCTCGCGGCCATTTCGAAAGATAGTGAATCTGAATCCACATCATGAAAAGAACCATGAAACAATCGAACACGCATGCTATCAATAGGATATCCAGCCAACACTCCATTCTTCATGGATTCTTCGAAGCCCTTTTGAATGGCGGGGATAAATTCACGAGGAATAACTCCACCCACGATCTCATTGGCAAAATCCAAACCTGTGTTCCCATCAGTTCTAGGCATAATCTCGAAAACGATATCTGCAAACTTACCACGGCCACCTGTTTGTTTCTTGTAAACTTCTCTGTGCTCAAAGTTTTTAGTCAGTACTTCTTTATAAGCAACTCTTGGAGCTCCTTGATTCACTTCAACCTTGAACTCCCTTCTCATCCTATCAATGATGATTTCTAAGTGAAGCTCACCCATTCCTTTCAGAATGGTTTGTCCAGTGTCGTGATCAGTGTTTACCCGTAGTGTAGGATCTTCCTCTATGAGTTTGGAAATAGCAATACCTAATTTATCAGCATCTGCCTGCGTTTTGGGCTCAATTGCATATTCAATGACTGGCTCAGGGAATACCATTGATTCTAAAACAATCTTTGATTTCTCATCACACAGGGTATCGCCTGTTTTGATATCTTTAAAACCTACAACCGCACCAATATCTCCTGCTGCTAATCTTTCAATTTGATTTTGCTTGTTGGCATGCATTTGAAAGATTCTAGAAATTCTTTCTTTTTGATCGGATCTTGTATTGTAGACGTAAGAACCAGATTCCAATACTCCGCTGTACGCTCTAACAAAACAAAGTCTACCTACAAATGGGTCAGTAGCAATCTTAAAAGCAAGACCTGCGAACGGTTCTTTTTCAGAAGGCTGTCTTGTTACTTCTTCATTGGTGTCGGGATTGGTACCAACGATACTTTCTTTGTCCATCGGTGAGGGCAACAATTCCATCACGTAGTCCAACATGGTCTGCACGCCCTTGTTTTTGAATGAAGATCCACATACCATCGGAACAATGGTCATATTAATGGTTGCTTCTCTAAGTGCCTTAAGAATTTCAGCTTCAGTGATAGAATTTGGATCCTCAAAGAATTTTTCCAACAAAGACTCGTCATAATCCGCCACTGCCTCTAGAAGCTGCTCCCTGTACATTGCTGCTTCCTCCACCATATCCTCAGGAATAGGTACAACTTCATAGGTCATTCCCTTATCGTGTTCATTCCAAATTATACCTCGGTTATTGATCAAATCAACCACACCACGGAAATTCTCTTCTGCTCCAATAGGCAACTGTAAGGGAACAGCCTTACTGCCCAACATTTCCTTAACTTGTTTTACTACATTAAGAAAATCGGCACCAGAACGATCCATTTTATTGACGAAACCAATTCTGGCAACATTGTAGTTATCTGCAAGTCTCCAATTGGTTTCTGACTGTGGCTCTACTCCATCTACAGCACTGAAAAGAAATACTAAACCATCTAAAACACGAAGAGATCTATTTACCTCTACAGTAAAATCAACGTGACCGGGTGTATCTATGATATTAACATTGTATTTGTTGTTTCTATAATGCCAGAATACAGTGGTTGCAGCTGAGGTAATGGTAATTCCTCTTTCCTGCTCCTGTGCCATCCAGTCCATAGTAGCAGCACCATCATGCACTTCCCCTATCTTATGGTTTACTCCAGCATAGTAAAGAATTCGTTCTGTTGTGGTAGTCTTACCGGCATCAATGTGCGCAGCAATTCCGATGTTCCTGGTAAGTTTTAAGTCCCTTGACATGGGTTATTGATATTTAAAATCTAAAGTGTGAGAATGCTTTGTTAGCTTCCGCCATACGGTGTGTATCGTCTTTCTTTTTTACAGCCGCGCCTTCGCCTTTTGAAGCCGAGATAATTTCTGCTGCCAATTTTTCAGTCATAGTTTTTTCCCCACGATTTCTGGCGTATT
>DAINOB010000006.1:0-22840 GCA_036735585.1 Cytophagales bacterium
GCCGATACCACTCCACCTAAAATCACCAAAATGGGGAGCATATATGGCGAGCGAATGTAGAAGGAGGAAAGCGCAGCAAACACAAGCAGAAAGCCACTGGTGCGGCTATGGATCACCTTTTCAATGATGTTGTAGGCGGCATAAATCACAAAACCCACAGCGATAGGCTGGATAAAGCGCGTGAAGCTGGTGTCAATATTTCGGGCATCAAAGTAATTGGCCAGAATGCCGGCCCCTGTCAAAATAATCAACGCAGGAGTGAGCCATATCAGCAAGGTAAGATAGGCAAGATTGGCCCCTCCAAACCGAAAAGCCACAGCTGTAATGGTTTGCGTAGAGCTAGGTCCTGGAAGTATTTGACATAAGGCATGCATTTCCATCAGCTCTTCCTCAGTGAGATAATGGCGCTTCACCACCAATAGGTCCAGAAACAATCCAATATGTGCGGAAGGTCCGCCAAAGGAAGTCAAGGCCAAGGTGGCCACATCCTTCAGAAATATATTGGATCGAAAACCCATGGCATCTACTTTTTCAAGCCAATCTCTTTTAAGCGTTCGAGTAAAAATGCTCCTGCGGTGGTGTCTTCGTACTTCTTAGGATGTTCAGCACTGATGCAGGAGGGCAGACAGCTTAGGTCCATTTCGGATCTGGGGTGCATGAAAAAGGGAATGGAATAGCGTGAAGTGCCCATTTTTTCTTTGGGGGGATTCACCACTCGGTGGATGGTGCTTTTTAGTTGGTTGTTGGTATGTCGGGCCAGCATATCCCCTACATTCACTACAATCTGTTCTGGCAAAGCTGTGATTGGAATCCATTGTCCATCATGACGCAACACCTGCAAGCCATCGGCACTGGCCCCCATAAGCAGAGTGATGAGGTTGATATCACCGTGTTCTGCTGCACGCACGGCATCTGCGGGCACGCTGTCTGGATTTTCAATGGGATAGTAATGAATGGGACGCAAAATGCTGTTGCCATTATGGACTTTGTCATCGAAGTAGGTTTCTTCTAAGCCCAAATGCAGCGCGATAGCACGAAGCATATTTTTTCCTGCCTGTTCTAGTTTTCTGTAAACCTCCAAACTGATTCCTTTTAGCTCGGGAAGCTCATTTACCCATACATTTTCTGGATATTCTTTTTTTATGGGATCTCCATCGGTTACCTCCTGACCTACATGCCAGAATTCCTTCAGATCTCCAGTCGATCGGCCTTTTGCGTGCTCTTTTCCTTTGCCGGTGTAGCCTCGCTGTCCGGCAAGTTCTGGAATCTCATATTTCTGCTTAATACTATCTGGTAAGTCAAAAAATTGCTTGTACACAGCATAGAGATTTGTGGTTAGGCTGTCACTCAGTCCATGATTCTTAATGGCTACAAAGCCAATTGTTTCATAGGCATTGCCTAAATTTTTGACAAAGGCATGTTTTCTCGTTGGATCATTGGAAAGGAAATCAGCCAAATCAAGGGATGGAATTTCTTCGT
The DNA here is from genome assembly GCA_036735585.1 of Cytophagales bacterium. Taxonomy (GTDB): domain Bacteria; phylum Bacteroidota; class Bacteroidia; order Cytophagales; family JAIYAX01; genus JAIYAX01. The sequence continues at coordinate 1,480 of DAINOB010000006.1, forward strand.
AGGTAGTGGGCATGGAGTATTCTGGCGATAATTAATGGCTCAAAATACAAAATCTACTTTAATACAAGCCTTCGGCAGCTTTGAATTCATTCCAATGAGGCCATACGTGGTACCTGTGCCATGCATCTTGCTCTAAGGGTACACCTGCTTGGAAATTCTCAAACCAACCTTTCCTGCTTCCTTGATCATCCAAATACCAGGAGTCATCCATAAAATACTCAGGCGTAGACAGTATAAATCGGTCAAAGTCTGAAAGTGTTGCTTTTTTTAAACCATCAAAAACGACAAATCCACTGTTTCTGGAACTGATGATCGTTTCCTTTTTTTCTGCTTGTTGAACAGCAAGCGTATCATCTTTTAGGTAAAAACCCAATTCTTGGTATCTGACACGTGTGGAATTGCGGGCATGAAAGCTATCTCGATAGAAGACAAAATGTAAGGTATCTGACCCTGCTTCCTTCCAGCGTGTCCACTGTTTATTTATGGCTGCTTCGCGAAGAAACTGATAATTAAAATTTACAAATACTAGATAAGCTGTTTGTACTATCACCAATGATAAAATTATTGCAAGCAATCCGCTGGTCCACAACGGGCTTTTTTTGTGAAGTAAAGCAAAAGCAACTACCACAGGCAAGGTGTGCCACCATGAAAAATATCTGGCCATCCAGCTGCCGGTCATAAAGGCGGTACCCAGTAGGAGAAAAAGTAAAAATAATCCTACCGTCCACCGCAGCTCTAGGCTACGAAGATGAATTAGGGCCAAAATTAAACTAAGCCAAACCAACCCTGATGTTAAGGGCCCCCAGCCCGCAGTCTGAATCCAGGCAAACCGAAAGGGGTCAAATTCTGCGTTAAAATCTAGGGAAAAAGGCCATTTCAATTCCGATTCTTGATTCCAACCCGATTGAGAACTCTTGGAATGGAAACTGATCCACCATTGCAGCAGATAAGGCTTGTCGACTATATTTTTTGGGGCTTGCCATTCCACTAAATCTATGGTGCCAATGGGATGAACCGGATTATGATGGTAGAGCGTATTGGGGATGAGACTTGCGGCAGAAAATATCAATCCTGTGATTAAAGCAAGAAGCAATAGCTTGGTTGAAAAAATTCCTTTTGCTTTAAATTGTTTCCAGTAATGACCTGTAAACAGAAGCACGGCCAATCCACCAATCAGGAACCCTGAATACTTGATGAAGGGAATAAATACAGCAAGTAGACCAATCCCAATCAAATATCGCTCATCGATACAATTTTTAAAATGGAGGTATTGGTACATCAAGAGCAACATTAAGTAGGAAAATAGCACACCATCTACGTAATAGCTATTCACTTGAACCCACAAAATGGGATTGGCAATCAGACCAATGATCAACAGCCATTTTAAATATCTATTAATAGTTGGCAGCAATTGATGGATGAAAAAGACACTTAAAAGCGCTAAGGAAAAAAATCCGATTAGGTGATAAATCTTTCCAGATTCGATGCTTTGAGTAAGAGCGTATACTGCTGTGGAAAAAGCCCAAGTACCTTTAGGATAAGCATTTACCCAAATAAAGCTACTGTTTTGATCTTCGACAAGGTGGTCGTACACAGGATTGTGTCCTGATTCAAGTTGTATGATAGCTTCCTGGTGATAGCCAGGGCCATCCCACGACAAATCATATCTGCTTTTGCTCCAGAGCAGGGCTAATCCAAGCAGAATCAATCCTACCAAGAACACTTTCCACAATTTGTAAATGGGTGTGCGCTCCAGATAGGATAGAAACAGAAGTGAACTTAAAAGTCCGACTGGAACATGCCAAAACGAAACTTCAAACCCTAAAATCCAGCTTAGGTGCACCCATAAGGCCACCAACGGAGGGATCATGGCAAGAAAAGTAGCTAGTTGGAGGGTAAAATATTTGGTCTTCAATGAAATACTTGTTGTAGTACCGCAATGGATTTAATACTTCGATTGATATGAAGGTGTGTACTGAGGTGATCCACAAGATATTTGAGCAGCCAATTCCTTTCCATGTGATTGTCAGGCCCTTGACTATACCATAGGGTATGACTCACAATACCTCTGACTATGCTTTGCTCACTCTGGTCGAGGTGTATCAAATCATCGTCTTGCCAGATGCCGAGCAGCACTGCAATTTGCGCCATGAGATGGAGGTGAAAATTTTCATACCCAGACTCCATCCCATCTAAAACGATCAATTTATGGTGTAACAAGTGAAAAAGTTCTGGCTCAGGTTGATCTTCATGCAAGATAGCTTGCAGCAATTCAGCTAAAAAAAGTACCATAGCCGATTTCTTAATCTGAAAAGGAATAGAATGATAGTTGTGGGCAATTCGGTACTCTGAGATGCGGTGTATGTCTCTATTGGCTTGATCATATACGACAAGATCTAAGATATGTAAAGCCTGGAAAAGGGCTGCTTTAGATTTTGTAGTTCTCACATGGTTGACCACATAGACTTTTAAACCAAGCTGTTCTGTAAATATTTTACATATCAGGGAGCTTTCTTTGTATCGAGTAGCACTTATTACAATTCCTGCGGTTTTATGAAGCACTGCTCAAGTTAGTCAACGATTGCGATTTTTCCTGTAGCGCAACCTTTGCCTTCTTTTTCAGGGCCGCTGAACACGAGGTAAACACCTGCTCTTGCCTTTTCGCCATTGTAGTTTCTAGTGTTCCAGGTAGCAGTGCCTCCATTGGCTTTGGTTTCAAAAATCAATTTTCCTGATATATCTGTAATTTTCACGATTGCGTCTTCCTGAAGTCCACTTAGGGTTACCAGATCTTGTCCACGGCTCTCTCTTACGGGGTTGGGGAAGGTCATGATTTTGTCACAAGGGGCATCAGCAGTGCTCATTGTGGCATCTCCTCTATAAGATACCACGCCTCTATCTGTTTTTATCCATACCTCGCCCGATACTTGGTTGATCTGTATTTGAATGATATTATCAGAGGGCAAAGGGCTATTTGATGAGGTAAATCGTTGGATAAGCTTGCTTCCATCTGGGCTTACCAAAAACAATCCGGAATTTGTTCCTAGCCATTTCCTATTTCCTCCATCTACTGCTATGCTATTTACCGACTGACCATTAAGTAATGGCCTTCTATCAAAAATGGGCAAAGACGCATTTACATTTCCCCTCATTACATTGTTGCTACCAAAGAAAACAGCCACTCCCTCTGAAGTACCTATCCAAATATCTCCTTGCCGATCTTTAGTCATGCATATTACAAGGCTACTGGGCAGGTTACCTTGATTGGCGGCTTCGCTGAGCGTGCGTGAGGTATACCCAAAAGGAGCATTACTGGTATCTTTGAAGACTATGATGTTGGGGCTTTGCTGAATAGTCCATTTGTTGCCAAAGTCATCAATAATCAACTCCACTACCCTAAAGTTTTCTCCAAAAGTGTATCGAACCGAGCGAGCAGAATCTATATCACCATTGGGTAAAAGCTTAAATCGGTGAACAAAATTGTTGTTGATCGTATCTCCTCCAAACACATAATTGTATGCCCATAAGTCACCAGATTCATCACCAGTGATAGTGGACATACGATTGAAAATGGATGTAATGCCTGCATTCTGACCGAAAAGCGCAAATGTATTTATCACTGGGCTGTTGGTGGCATTAAAAACACTCGTATTGCCATCCAGACCAAATCTGTAAATACCTTTGCTGTAGCTGGCTAAATATAAATTGCCATTAGGATGATAATATGCTCGTACAGGATCCATGATCTCTAAGTCATTCCCTGCTCTATTTTTCACATTGCCAAATAGCGAAGAGTAATTGGCCCAAAACACATTGTTGAATAGAGACAAACCCAAAATTGATCCTGTATTTCCAAAAAGTAGCCGATTGTATCCACCCGCGAGAAATATGCAGTTGTTTTCGAAGGTATAGAGATAGAAGGGATCCCGCATGCTTGGGGTATTCACCGATAAGTTGTCAATGGCATTAAAATTTAAATCGGTTCTTGATATTCCAGAAAAACTACTGGCCACATAGTATTGATTGTTTACAAACAAAATATCAGAAGGGAAATTGAGCCCTGAAATAGTAATGGTATCCCAATTGGCTGATTGTGCATTGAGCTCTAGCATTCCTTCATCTTGAAAAAGTAGAAGTCTGCCGGTAGATAAGGAACGCATGTTTTTCAGCTGACCGATGATGAAGAAGTTATTCAGTTTTGTCCAGCTACCGGTATTTTCTAATCTCAACAGGTTTCCACTGCTCCATGCAATATGTGCAGCGCCATTGTGCCAAACTATATGTTGCACTTCTGCTTGGGGAGCATTGCTGGCAGTACCATACCTAAGCCACTGTCTCCAGTCCAATCGATTGGAGTTTCTATTGATAGACCCTGCAATGACTCCTTGGCTGCTACAAAGCATGATGGTATCTGTTTGTGGAACGATAATCCCATCCAAAATGGCAATGGGTGCTCCTTCTCTGCCAATATTTCTATATAAGTTGATGACGTTATCACGGATCAAATCAAACTCTAGCAACCCAAAATCTGCACAGATATAAGCCACACCTTGATGACAGAATATACTGTTTATTCTTTTTGAGCCTACAATGGCATTGGAATTTTTAATGGTGCTGAGTACCGTTATTTGATCGTTGGGGTCGATGATGTCAATAGCGCCAGTTTCATAGCCAACTACTACTTTTCGGCTGCGCTGATCATAAGCCACGGCTGTGACTCCTAAATCAGAAAAGCCTTTAGTCTTATCCAGAATTTCTATGCTAAGGTCTTGTTTATCAAAACGCAAAAGGCTTGCAGGAGAATAAGAGTAGATATGGCGGTCACTTTCTGTTATGCCTAAGACGGTATTGAGCGTGGTATGAAAGCGCCATGCACCTACCTCGATATTGCTTTGAAATTGGGCAAAAGCAGATAAGGAGGAAAGTGTACCTAAAAGCAGCAGAAGTTTTTGTAGGATTCTCATATTTTCAAATAAGCACCAAAGGAATGATTTGTACTGCCCAAACAACTGATTTTTTTATAAAATAGTATCACTCAAGTAAAAAGTGTTTTCTGCATCGTGCTTCATAAGCTTCAGAAGAACCTAGTAGTATCTTGCCATCTAGTCCACTCTTTCTGTATGAAAAGGAAGCGGGTCCGCCACATACTGTGCAAATAGCTTGCAGTTTTGTGATGTATTCTGCTACGGCCATCAATTCCGGCATGGGTCCAAAAGGTTGCCCTGAGGAGTCCATATCCAATCCTGCAGCCACAATTCTCTTCCCTGAATTCGCCAGCTTTTTACAAACCTCAATGATTTCATGATCAAAAAACTGAATCTCATCTATGCCCACCACATCACAATCACCGGTGAGCAGGTACATATCTTCGGCAAATTGAATAGGTGTAGAACGAATGCTGTTTTCATTGTGAGATACGATATCGGCCTCGTGATAACGGACATCAATAGCAGGCTTGAATATTTCAACTTTCAACTTTGCGATGCGCGCGCGATTTAGCCTTCTGATCAGTTCTTCTGTTTTTCCTGAAAACATGCATCCACAGATCACTTCTATCCATCCCTCACGATTTACCGAATGTCGTTCTCTTCCTGGTGCCCCTTCTGTCATTTCATTTTCAAAGTCAATTAAAGCCAAAGGTAGTGCTTAGCCTTAAATGGAGATGTTTGATAAGAAAGATTGCTTCTTTTATCTGATTTACTTTCACAAAAGTCTGGGTTCTCCAAAGACTCTATCCTGTTCTACGAATATTCTTGTGGTAGAAGCGAGGTGAACTGACTACTTTTGTTTACTTCTTTTGAATACTTATGAAAACTACCTACATCTGCACATTTTTTTGCTTGGCTTATATCCTTACTGCCTGTGAATTCACCGATGGAAACATTGATGGCAAGTCCGTAAAAGAGGAAATAAAACAAAGAAAAATTCAACGTCTTACGGAAGGCGAAATTTTAGAAAAGGCCATAGAGGCAGGTAGAGAAATCAAGACAGAAACACAGACAGCATTGATTCAACAGTTGCAAAATGCCATCACAAAAGGAGGAACAGCGTATGCAATGGAATTTTGCAACATTCACGCAATTAAGATCACCGATTCCCTTAGCCAACGATACGGAGCAGTAGTAAGACGTGTAAGCCATAAGCCACGCAATCCCGAAGATGCAGCAGACAGTACGGAGGCAATGTACCTCGATGGATATTTGTACAACATAGAGCAAGGAGTAGAGCTCAATGAAAATGTACAGTTCTTAAGGGCCTCAGGTGAAATTTTGTACACCGCACCCATTACTCTTGCTTCGCCCCTCTGCTTAAGTTGCCATGGTAGTCCAGAGAAAGATATAGATGCTGCAACCCTATCAAAAATAAAGGAGCTGTATCCAAAAGATCAGGCTGTAGGATTTTCTCAAGGGGATTTCAGAGGCATGTGGAGCATACGGTTGAGTCAAAAGAAACTTATCATAGCTATGCAACCCGAAAAGAAAAAGAAGTAGTCTGCTGAAGGTTAGGCTTCTGACGCAGCGGTTACTTTTACATCTCCACCCTTTACTTTTTCTTTGATTTTCACTTCCAGCTGATCCATCAATTCAGGATTGTCCAAGAGAAGAGACTTCACAGATTCCCTTCCTTGACCCAGTTTGTTATTTTCATAGGAGAACCATGAGCCGGATTTCTGGAGGATACCAAGGTCTACACCCAAGTCTACAATTTCTCCTGCTTTGCTGATGCCTTCGCCATAGATGATGTCAAATTCGACAACTTTAAACGGAGGTGCCACTTTATTCTTCACCACTTTTACCTTGGTTCTATTTCCAACTACATTGTCAGGACCATCTTTGATCTGCGCAAGTCTGCGAATATCCAGACGCACCGAAGCATAAAATTTAAGAGCATTTCCCCCAGTTGTAGTTTCAGGGTTACCGAACATTACCCCGATCTTGTCTCTCAGCTGATTGATAAATATGCAGCAGCATCCTGTTTTGTTGATTGCGCCTGTGAGTTTTCTAAGCGCCTGACTCATCAATCGGGCTTGCAAACCCATCTTGCTTTCGCCCATTTCGCCTTCAAGTTCTCCTTTGGGTACAAGGGCTGCAACAGAATCAATTACGATGATATCAATAGCTCCAGAGCGAATGAGGTGCTCGGTAATCTCAAGCGCCTGCTCTCCATTGTCCGGTTGAGAGATGAGAAGGTTTTCGGTGTCGATGCCCAATTTTTCTGCATAGGTTTTATCAAATGCGTGCTCTGCATCTATAAATGCGGCCAACCCGCCCTGCTTCTGGGCTTCGGCTATGCAATGCATGGTAAGCGTGGTTTTACCAGAAGATTCAGGCCCAAAAATTTCTACAATTCTACCTCTGGGCACTCCACCGATTCCTAGAGCAATGTCTAATCCAATAGAGCCGGTAGAAATCACAGGCACATCCATGACCTTCTCATCGCTGAGCTTCATGATGGTGCCTTTACCATATGTTTTTTCCAACTTATCAATGGTAAGTTGAAGGGCTTTCATTTTTTCTGCTTGAGTATCTGCCATGAGGGTAGAATTTGTATTGCTGAGTGTAAATTTTGATGCAAGTTAGAAATGCTAATTTATTTAGCAATCTTTTTAAATTGAAATACAATCTGTTTTTTTATCCCGTAGTTTGCTTTCATGCTACGAGCATGTAAACATAGCAAGCAAAGCACTAGTCCGCAACGTAATTTTTATGCTTTTGGCACGATCGGTTTGTGGTTAATCTTCCTTTCACTGCCATCCAATGCTCAGTGGATAAATACGGTATTCTATGATAGCATTCGATCGACCTCTGAGCCGGGCTTGTATGTTGATTTGCGTGGATCTGGGTTTTTTAGAAATACCGAATATTTCAATGATTTGGTAAAGGGAAGTACCTTATTTGGCTACCATGCGCTACCAACCTTGAGCTTGGTTCCTTCTGAGCGCTTTACCCTTCAGGCAGGCTTGTTTGCAAGGCAAGATTTTGGAGATTTTGCCCGTACAGACGTCAAACCATTGCTAAGTCTTAAATATTCGCACAAAGGGTTTACCTTGATTTTTGGCACTTTGGAGGGTGCGCTTCGTCATGAGTTGGCGGAGCCATTGTATGATTTCGAGCAATGGATTAACCGCAGACAGGAACAGGGTGTACAGATTCAGTATTGGAAACCGAATCGATTGAAAATTGATGCATGGATTGATTGGCAGCAAGCTACTTACCCATTTGCCTCACAAAGAGAAGCTTTCTGGGCAGGGACTACAGGATTTTTGAGGCTATCAGATGGAGATCAATGGTACATTAATCTTCCTTGGCAGGCCACAGCCTATCACATTGGAGGACAAGTAGATACAAGCAGTGCTTCCACCATTACCCAACTCACTGCAGGGCTTGGACTTAGGCTTGGAAGAAAGCTTGGAAATGAGAAACAACTGTACGCAGAGTATTTATATTTTGGTCATTCTAATTCCGGAAACTTTGATTTTATCAAAAACTCCACAGGTGATGCTCATCTCATGAGTTTTGTTTTTCAACGAAAAGGGTTGCAAATACACCTTAATCACTGGATAGCGTGGCAATTTTATAATTTTCAAGGCGGGCCAATATATAGGTCGTTTTCTGTGATCAATGCTGAACCCAAATTCAATGCTGCCTACCGCAATATGACATGGTTGAGAGCTGGATATGATTTTATCCTAAGCGATGAGCTGGTTTGCACCCTTCGTGCAGAGGCTTATTATGACCCATCCATCAACATTGAGGGCCAAAGGAAATCAACTGTGGAGTATGGCTATGGGCTGTACTTGAACTACCGAATTGCGTATAAGTTGATGGATGTGCCTAGGAGGTAGAGTTGGTAGAAGGGGAGTGGTTAATCGGCCTATTATCTCATTTGATATTGTTAATTAATTCTCGAAAGCAATTTTCAATATCTTTTTCATCAGGGATAGGTCTGTATGCCAATGCGGATAGTTCGGTTTGATATTTTACTCTTAACTGCTTCCAAATGGTTGAAAAATCAATCACTAAGGGAGAATCTAAAGTTGACTTAGATTGCCAGCCAATTGGCTCATCGAACCTAACTTTATCGTGTTGTAGAATGTCTTCAAATTGTTTCTTAAACGATCCTGAAGCTACAAATTCATTGCATTCAGGATGTTGGATAAGGTAATACAAATCATAAAAGTGTCTTATCTTTTCAGAAATACCTTCAACAGGGTTTTCCTTAAATGAAAACCTTATTAACGATACCATTTTTTCTAAAAGGGTTTGTTCTTTGCTCAGTACTTTTAATTCAAAAGGTTGGAGATGGTATTGCTCAATGTATTTTTCATTGCTTGTTTGCATCAAAAAGTCAAATACCATACTTTGAATGGTCAGTCGTTGATAAGGAAATGGATTGGTAAAAGAGTTTATTTCAACAATGAGTTTGTTATTTGCATTGCCTTTTTCTGTTGATATATATTCAAATACAGATTTTCTGAACCTTGAACCTTTACTTGTTACACCGTCCATTTGCAACTCTTTTAAATCGGGTGTTATTTCTTTTTCAATAGTTCGGATCATGGTTTTAATCTCATTACCTGTTTTATCCTTGTGGTTTATGATTGCAAGATCCACGTCCTCCGAAAATCGCTCTATCAGTTCATATCCCTTTGATAGCGAGGTTCCACCCTTAAAAACAGTTTCATCAACATATTTACTTTTTGCCAGTCGACTCAATACCAAGGTGATCCAGTAATCTTTTTCTGCAAATTCTAACTTAATATCCAAGTGCTGTGATGCAGCCCTCAATGTTTGCGTAAATAATTTGATGTCGTGGTGCAGGTTCATACAATGTTCCATTTTTCGGTAGTAGATAGAGCTTTTACTGCACCTGGCAGTTTGTATTTAGTAATGGGGTTCAATGATTTGAAAAGTGGTTCTGTTGTTTTTCCTTGTTGCAATTGCTCTAACAAAGCACCTAATAAAGCTCTTGTAGCTGGTGGATATTTTAATGCCAAGCGCACCAAGGAATTAACTTCTTTATCAGAATTGTTTTTAATTATGGCCAAAAACCGTTTGCAGGATGCTTCTATATTGGCATCAGGTATTTTTTTGATGTAGCGAATGGCATCCAGTAACCGCAACATGGGGATGTTCTCTTTGGTAATGGTGTTTTTTTGCTTTACAAAGGCAATGGTATAGCGTTCTCTTTTAAAGTTTGGGCGAATTTGATTTTTCCCGATTTGTATGGTATTGCTTACCTGAGTGGTTAAGCCCAATTGGTTGTAAATGCTGTGACCTGTGAGATAGCCTGTTACTTTTCCGTTTTCTTCCAATAAGTCTTTTACTACTTGTACCTGATTGGGTTGTAGCTTCCCAAATGGCGTTTGCTCAGGCTTGTAGTATTTCCCTTTGGATAGTTTGGCGATTTTGCCTGCAGCCACCATACGGTTAAGGGCTTTTATCACCGCTTCCTTTTTATTCACCTCTGTTGTAAAGTCGAAATAGGTGAATACATAACCTTTGGGAAATCTATCTATCGTAACTACTATGTATTTAGCGGTTTTCATCAGTTAATTGTAATGCAAAGATACGTTATTTGTCCAGTATATTAGCAAAAAAACTGGACATTTGGGGCTAGTTACTCTTTTAGCAATGAAAACTGACTTGATCAACTAATACTAAGTTAATCTTGCATTTTCTAACTCTTTCAGAAGGTGTTAGAACTAACCAAGTATCTCATTAGCAACAGGTTAAACGTATTTTTTTGAAAAGATCACCCTATTCTTAACATTCCCTTAACAGTCTAAAGCCTATTTTTGAGCTTACTATACTTCGCAACTTGCAAACTCTTATGACTAAACTGCTCGCTCCGTTAATCTTCGTTTTCTTTTTCAGCCATACCCTCAGCTTTGCGCAGCATCCACTGATCCAATCTGGACCTATGCTGGGCTATGTGGACATGGCAGAAGCTTGTGTATGGATTCAGACCAAATCCAAAGCAAAACTGGCACTCAAATATTGGACAGAAGGCAACGAAAAGACAGCCACAACTACCCCCACATTCGAGACAGAGGAGCAGTATGCATTTACAGCCAAACTCATCGCTAAAGGGCTGAAGCAAGGCACCACCTATCAGTATGAGGTTTTGATCAATGGAAAACCCTTTAAATCTCCACATCGGAGCAGCTTTTCTACCCAGCCACTATGGCAATGGCGCACAGATCCACCTACGGTAAGATTTGCAACAGGAAGCTGTATGTATATCAACGAAACAGAAGTGGACAGGCCCGGAAAACCCTATGGTGGGGAATATAGAATATTGGATAGTATAGCCACACAAAAGCCTGACTTTATGCTTTGGTTGGGAGACAATACCTATCTGCGAGAGGTAGACTGGAATACACACTCTGGAATCTTGCATAGGAATACCCATGCTCGATCTACACCTGAACTTCAAAAGCTATTGGCAATTACGCATCATTATGCCATTTGGGATGATCATGACTTTGGTCCCAACAATTCTGATCGCAGCTATCCCGGTAAAAACTGGACAGAAGAGGCTTTTAACCTTTTTTGGGCCAATCCAAACACCAACATCACCGGCAAGGGTGGGATTACAGGTTTTTTCCAATGGGCCGATTGTGATTTCTACCTTATGGACGATCGCTACCACCGCACTCCCAACCGCTCGCCTGATCCTGACAAGGTCATGCTAGGAAAAGATCAAATCGATTGGCTCTTAGATGCCATGACCTCTTCTTTTGCACCATTTAAGTTTGTGGCAATTGGCAATCAGGTTTTATTTCCGAAGCCCGGTGATGAAAATCTTACCGGATTCCCAGCGGATTACAAAAAACTACTAGATGGTATAGCGGAGCGAAAAATATCAGGAGTTATATTCCTGACAGGCGACAGACACCATACAGAGCTTACCATGCTGCCCAGAGAAGGTACCTATCCATTGTATGACATCACGGTTTCTCCGCTCACAGCAGGTACGCACAATCCCAGAGACGAAGGAAATACCCTACAGGTGGAGGGCACGGCTGTTCATGAAAGAAACTACGCCATGATGGAAATCACCGGTCCTCGCAAAGATCGGGTGTTGAAAATCATGATCTATGATCTGGATAATAAGCTCAGATGGACGAAAGAGCTTAAAGAGTCGGAGCTCAAATAAAAACAATTGTGCCTCTTTATCTGTAATTTTGTGTGACACAGATAAGCATGCTTTTTTTCAAAAAATACAATCATCCATTGTCCAAAGAGTGGGTAATCTTTATCCACGGAGCTGGTGGGAGTTCTAGCATCTGGTTTCGACAGATCAAAGACTTCCGAGAGCACTTTAATGTGTTGATGATAGATCTTAGAGGTCATGGAAAAAGCAAAGACACCTACAACAAATTTAAGCAATACACCTTTCAGGATATCAGCTCAGAAATACTGGAGGTAATGGATCATTTAAAAATTCAATCCGCTCATTTCATTGGCATTTCCTTGGGCACCATCATCATACGCACGCTGGGAGAGATGCAACCCGGAAGGCTTAGAAGCATGATCCTCGGTGGAGCCATCACCCGAATGACCCTTTTCAGCAATTTTTTGATGCACTTTGGCAATCTCACCAAGCGAATATTGCCCTATATGTGGCTGTATAAAATCTTTGCCTTTATCATTATGCCAAGGAGAAGACACCGTAAATCCAGATTGCTGTTTGTAAATGAAGCCAGAAAGCTTGCACAGAAAGAATTTTTGAGGTGGTATAAACTCACTGCTGAGGTCAATCCCTTGTTGCGATACTTTAAGGAAAAAGATTTAAAAATACCCACGCTATACCTTATGGGTGAGGAAGATCACATGTTTTTAGAACCTGTAAGGCGCATCATTCGATTGCACAGTACTGCGGTGCTGGACGTAGTGCCCAACAGCGGCCATGTGGTGAATGTAGATCAGCCTGAGTATTTTAATAGAAAGGCGATTGGGTTTATACATGCTGTGGTTTAACCAAAGCCTACAAACCTTTTGTAGCCTAGGATTAACAAAAGCGCTGAAGACCAAATAAACACTCCCAAAATTAGGTAGGCATAAATCACAGCATTGCCTACTGCAAAAAAAGCAGTGGAAAAGAGAAAGATAAAAGCTGTACGCCCCAACACATTCACCATACTGAATATGCTATTCACCCTACCGATGAGGAAGTTAGGCACCTTTTTAAAAATCCAACTGAGTCGGTAAATGCGTGCACCGGCATTACCCAGCCCAATCAAAAAAGACCAAATATAAAATGAATAGGAAGTAACCGTGAAGGCAGATCCAACAAACGCAGCCCCTGCAATACCAAGGAATCCAATTACAGCTCCGGTAAGCGTAAAGCCTGAAAATATCTTTCGGGCAAACAATCCTGAAAACAAAGCCCCTAGCGCATAGCACATCTCAGAAAATCCAAATACTTGAGCTCCTCCGTGCAAATGGTTTTTCACATACATGGGCAAAAGCGTATTCAGCTCCACCAACAAAGCCATAAATACCACATAACTCAATAGGCCAAACCATAGTACCGTTGGCTCAGATTTCAAATAGGTAAAGCCACTTTGAAGTCTCTTTCGTAGGCTGCCTATTTCTGCTTGTACTTGTTTTACAGGCACATAGCGAATGCTTTTGATGATAAAAAACGCAATGAAATAGGTGGCTGCATCTAAAAGAAAGATTTGATAAATACTCCAAGGCTCCATGCTCCAAACTATGCTTTCGGTAATTTTTATCTCAAAACCTTCAAGCATCAATGCCACCATGCCACCTGCTAGGATGGTGGTGCTTTGGCCTACGATTTCTATGTAAGAAGTAGCCTTAGAATAATTCTGCTCATCGGTGATCTCTTGAATGAAAGCATACATATTCGGATAGTGGATGTAATAACCAAACATGGTGATGATAAAAACCAACAAGACACCATAGTACTGACCCCCAAAAAAACCTGCGAGCCCAAGCAAAGCTACCAAGCCCACCAAAAAGCCCTCTAAGATATTGGTACTGAGAAAAACAGCTTTTCTTGGATATCGATCTACCAAGGTGCCTGCATACAAACCCCAAAAGAGTGCGGTAAGTGTGAGTGCACCATAAAAAATGTTAAAGGTTTGGGATTGACTATTTTGCGCAAAGTACCAAGGAATGGAGAGCATGCTCATCCCTTGGGCAAAACCAGAAATAGCATTGGCTGTAAATAGTCTGAAAAGCGCTTTTCGATTTTGCATGTAAATTTGAAAAACAAATCATTACCCATGTCCGCCAGTCAGCCCCTTCGACTTACTCCAAAAGCTGCTTTACTAAAGGCTGCATCATGGTGTGCTTATCAAGAGCGTAGCCAACACGAGTTGCGATCTAAAGTAGCGGAATGGGGAATCTACGGAGAGGATGCCGAAGAACTCATAGTCAAACTGATTCAAGAAGGATTTGTTAACGAGGAACGCTTCGCAAAAGCCTATGCCGGAGGAAAGTTTAGAATGAAACATTGGGGTAGACATAAAATTATTCATGGCCTCAAACAGCATAGGGTCAGTCAAAGAAATATTGAAACTGCTCTTAAGGAGATAGAAGTAGATACTTACTTCTCTACTTTAGAGCAATTGGCAATAAAAAAATGGAAAAGCCTATCAGGGCATAGATTACTAAGGATGCAAAAGGCTACCCGATATTTGTTGGATAAAGGCTATGAATCTGATTTAATTCAGGAAGTGATGAAGCAGCTTGATTAATTAAAGGCTCATCATATCCTTAAATCTTGCTGCCTGCCTCCTACTAATTTCTACCTTCTCTCCTCCTTTAAGAGTTGCGATCAAACCTCCATTAAAATAAGGTTCAATTCCATCAATCCAGAGCAGATTAAGAATGTGCTTTCTGCTTGCTCGGAAAAAAGATTTGTCCTCCAATCGATCATCCAAAGCATTGAGCGAGCGATGAATCAGTGGCTTATATTTGTCAAAATACAAGCGAACATAATTTCCTTCTGATTCGAAAAGGCGGATATCTGCCAGTTTTACAAACCAGCATCTTTCTCCATCTTTCACAAACACGCGATCTTCAGGGCTTAGTTTGCCAGTAGGTGCAGGGCCTTCTTCCAGCTCTTGTTGCTTTTGCTCGGTAAGTTTGCGAATACTCTCTGCCAATCGATCTTGACTGATAGGTTTTAGCAAATAGTCGAAGGCATTGACTTCAAAGGCTTTGATCGCATATTCGTCATACGCAGTGGTAAAAATTACTCGTGGCACCTTATCAAGCAATTCAAGCAATTCAAAGCCTGTTTTACCAGGCATTTGTATATCCAAAAAGATTAAATCTGGGTCATGGGCTTTGATTTTGAGGAGGGCTTCATCTGCATTTTGTGCCTCATCTACTATGTCAATTTCCATAAAAGGCTGTAGCAAGGTGCGGAGTTCTTGCCTAGCCAAGCGTTCGTCATCTATAATCAATGCTTTCATGCTGTAAGAAAGGTTTATATAAAAATTGGTATTCTAATTTCAGTTCTAACCATGTTTTTGCCCACGTTGGCAATGTCAAAAAAGGCCAGATCGTTGTACAATAATTGAAGTCTCTGTTTGGTATTAGAAAGGCCATAGCCGGAATCGGAAGTAGATTTACGCATATCCAGCAGCCCACTGTTGCTAATTCTTATAACCAGTTCACCATTTACCAGATCGCTTTCTATAGTGATTTCCCCACCTTCAGTGAGCGTGGAGATGCCATGTTTGATTCCATTTTCCACAAGCGTTTGAACCATCATAGGAGGCACTTCAATTTTTCTAGTATCGGGATGGATATTATAGTTGACTTTGAGCCTTTCTTCAAATCGAATAGATTCTAGGGCCAGATAATCTTCCACTGTCTTTATTTCCTCCTCCAGACTTATAAATTTCTTTTTATCCATAGAAAGGCTGTTTCTCAAGATATTGCTGAGCTGGGTGATGGCTAGTTTGGCTTTTGGGGGGTTTTCATCTACCAAGGCACGCACACTGTTCAATGCATTGAAAATAAAGTGTGGGTTCAATTGTGACTTTAGCCTATTGAGCTCAAATTCATTGATGGTGGCTTCCCACTTTAGGGTTTTGTTCCTGTTTTCTACAAAATGGTAAGAGAAATAAATCACCGACCAGAAAAAACACACAAAAGTGACATTGAATAAAGACAGATAAAGCGTGTAGTTCACACCATCTTCAGCGGTGATACTTGGATTGTCCATGATGGCATCGTAGCGCAGCAGGAAAAAAACCAACACCGTAAAAAAATGAGTGAGAATGCTGAGCACCAAGGAGGAGAGCAATACTCGTGGGATGATCTGTCCTATGCTCAAAGTAATCCATCCCCAACGGATGATAAGCTCGCGGTAATAGTTGGTGGCCAGTATACCAAAAACCATTACAGAGACTTGATAAAGCAGGGTATTCGTATTAAGGGAGCCCGAAACTGAAAGGAAAGCCACATTGACCAAAGTAAGGCTACTCCATCCTATTCCTTGGCAAATCCAATACAGTGTATTTTTATCTAATCTAAATGACCCCATACTGGTACAAATGTAATTGTGGAGTGTCGAACCATCAACCTTCTTTTATGGGCATACCCAGCGCTGTGATGGTTGGTTATGATTGTATTTGATCAGAACATGTTACCGATCTACTTCTCCCATCACGAAGTCAAGTGAGCCTATAATGGCAATCAAGTCAGCCACCAAAGCGCCTTTGGATATTTCTTGAAGCACAGTGAGGTTGCTGAAACTCGGAGCACGGGCTTTGCATCGAAAGGGAATATCTTGTCGGCCATCTGCAATAAAGTAGTAGCCAAGTATGCCTTTGGGGGTTTCTGCACGTGCATATAATTCTTGAGCCACGGGCCGAATTTTCTTGGGTACCATGGCCTGAGGATCAAAGGTTTTGTCTCTCTTATAAGGTCCTGTCAATTGATCTAGGCATTGCGTGATCATTCGAGCAGATTGATAACACTCAGCCACACGCACATAAGTTCTATCCCAGCAATCACCGGGCTTTCCAGAGAGACCTAATCCTATAGGAACTTCAAATTCGATTTCGGGATAGATGGAGTATCCTTCTGTTTTACGCAAATCATATCTTAATCCTGATGCTCTAAGAATAGGCCCAGAAACACCAAAATCTAAAGCAGTAGCCAAGGACAACATACCTACGCCTACGGTTCTTTGCTTGAAAATCTTGTTGTCAATTAGTAAAACCTCTAGCTCCTTCAGCTTGGGGAGAAGGTATTCAATAAAGCTTCTACATTTTTCCTCAAACCCAAGAGGTAAATCATAGAACAAACCGCCTATCCAAATATAATTGTACAGCAATCGAGCACCACTGATCCATTCGAGCATTCTTTGGATATGTTCTCGATCACGCATAAGCCAAAGAAAGGGCGTGAATGCGCCAATATCTATGGCATAGGTTCCTACGGCTATGAAGTGACTTGCCAAACGATTGAGTTCTGCCACAAGTACACGGATATATTCAACACGCTTTGGAAGCTGTCCAGAAATTCCAAGCATTTGCTCTACACCCATCACATAGGCATGCTCGTTATTCATAGCTGCCACATAGTCCATTCGGTCTACATAGGGGATAATCTGATTGTAAGGAAGTGATTCTGCATGCTTTTCAAAGCATCGATGCAGGTAGCCTAAGTGTGGCACTACATCTCTTACCAACTCACCTTCTAACAATACTTCCAGCCTTAACACTCCGTGGGTGGAAGGGTGTTGAGGCCCAATATTGATAAGCATTTGCTCGCTTTTGAGCATAGCGGCATTATAAACTCCTGGCTCAGAGTTGTGATGATGTTGTGGGTGGTACTGGTATTGTATAGAGTCTGTAGGTGGCATCTTGGGTGAGCAATATACACAATAGCTTAAGCTCTATTTTTGTTTACATGAGCCGACAAAGGGTTTTTAATTTAAATACCCAAATCCTGCCCGAACTGCTATTTTTGCAACTTGCTTTAGAGTTTTCCTTAAAAATTTCTCATGTGGGCTAAAATAGCGCGTTTCATCATTATCAATAGGCTGTACCTAATCCTTGCAATTGGGATTGTTACCGCATTTATGGCCTATCAAGGGAGAAAGCTGGAAATGACCTATGATTTTGCAAAGGTAGTGCCCGATGATGATGAGGATCTGATTTACTACGAAAAGTTTAAACAGACATTTGGAGAAGATGGGAATATCCTGGCTATCGGGATGCAAGACAGCGCAATCCTTTCACTAGATAATTTTCAAAAGCTGAAATATCTGAGTGATGCAATAGCCCAGCTCCAAGGAGTTAACAACGTACTTTCCCTCCCACGACTACAACGGCTGATAAAAGACACTGCGATAAGGAAGTTTGTACCTCAAGCCCTCTTTCCTTCTACACCCACTCTACAGCATGATTTGGATAGTCTCCTAGAAATCGGTTTCCGAAACAAATTGTATCAGGGGCAGGTGTACAATCCCCAATCTGGAGCAACATTGATCCTCGTGTCAATCCGCAAGGAGGTCATGAATTCTGAAGATAGAGTGCCTCTTATCAATGACATCATTTTCTTATCTGAAGAGTTCGCTAAGGCCACTGGAATCAAAGTTCATTATGCTGGCTTGCCCTATGTGCGCGCTACCATGGCCACCAAAGTAAGGCAGGAGTTTCAATTGTTTATTTATCTCTCTCTCGGGATCACAGCCTTAGTGCTGTTGATTTTTTTCAGATCATGGAAGGCAGTGGTTTTTCCAACACTGGTAATTGGGGTCATCACTATCTGGTGCATGGGAATCATTGTCTTGCTCGGTTACAAAATTACCCTGCTCACAGGTCTTATTCCGCCCATCATCGTAGTAATAGGAATTCCTAACTGCATCTACCTGCTCTCTAAGTACCATATAGAGTATAGAAAGCATCAAAATAAAATTAGAGCACTGGTTCGAATCATTGAGCGTGTAGGATTGGTGACCCTCATTACCAACCTCACCACAGCCATCGGTTTTGTGGTGCTGATTAGTACAGATATTCGGGTTTTAAAAGAGTTTGGTGTAGTAGCAGCCATCAACATCGTAGCCACTTTTATAGTAAGTCTTGTCTTGATTCCGGCATTTTTTGCATACCTAAAGCCACCCAATACCGCACAATTGCGTCATCTAGACTCTAAGCTTCTCGTTGGCTTTCTTCATCTTATAGACATCAATGTTCACCGTAATCCAAGAAAGATTATCATAGGTTCGATCGTTCTACTTGCCATATCGCTCTATGGAGTTACGAAAATTGAAGCGGTTGCATTTATGATAGACGATCTGCCTGAAACCTCAGGGATTAAAAAAGATCTTGAATTTTTTGAGCAAAACTTCAAAGGAGTGATGCCTTTAGAAATTGTAGTGGACATGGGTAAAAAGAACTCGGTCACCAAGGTATCTAACCTGAGAAAAGTTGAAGAATTAGAGCTTTTCTTATCAGAGCAGCCTGAGCTTTCTATTCCGGTATCGGTGGTAGGGCTTGCAAAGACGGCCACCTTCTCCTATTACAATGAAACTGAAAGCAACTACCGCTTACCCAGCAATCAGGAGCGAAATTTCGTATTTGCCTATTTGACTGGGCAGCAGGACAGCACAGGGCTCATTCGTTCGTTTATTGACAGCACAGGGCAATTGCTCAGAATCTCTCTTAAAATGAAAGATGTAGGTTCCATACGCATGGATAGCTTAATCAATCACAGAATCAAAATAGGTATCGAGGAAATATTGGGTGAATCAGGATTTAAAACTACTGTGACAGGAACTACCTATATTTTTATCAAAGGCAATAAATTTTTGGTAGAGAATCTCCAGCAAAGCTTGTTGCTTGCCATCATTCTTATCGCTGGGATCATGGCCTTATTGTTCGGATCCCTTAGAATGGTCCTCATCTCATTGGCGCCCAATGTGCTTCCATTGGCCATTACTGCTGGCATCATGGGGTATTTTGGCATACCCTTAAAACCTAGTACGGCTATCGTATTTTCAATAGCTTTTGGCATAGCCGTAGACGATGCCATTCACTTTTTAGCCAAGTACAGGCAGGAGTTGTTTTCTAATAAATTTTTCAAGCCTCAGGCCATATCCATCAGTATCAAGGAAACAGGAGCCGCTATGGTGTACACTTCTATTATCTTGTTTTTTGGTTTTGTAATTTTTGCATTTTCTGATTTTGGTGGCACGGTGGCCTTAGGAATTCTTACTTCTATCACGCTCATCTGCGCTATGCTCACAAACTTGATATTGCTACCCTCCATGCTCATGGTATTTGATGTGGCCCGTAAGCGCAGGAGAATTACCTTTGAGCCACTTATTGAGCACTATGATGAGTTCTATCAGGAAGACGAAGACGAAGAAATAGACCTTAATTTGATTAGAATTACTGACAAAGAAGACGAATAACCCAAGCGTATACCACATTGAAGTACCAAGAATATAAATCCCCAGACTATGCCCGAATAGGTATAGAAATGCTTGAATATTGGCAAGAGCACCAAATCTTTGAACGCTCAATATCTGAAAGAGAGGGAAAGCATGCATTTACCTTTTATGAAGGGCCACCTTCTGCCAATGGCACCCCTGGTATTCATCATGTGATGGCCCGCACGGTGAAGGATATTTTTTGCCGATACAAAACCATGCAAGGTTTCCAGGTGAAGCGAAAAGGTGGATGGGACACCCACGGTTTGCCTGTAGAGCTGCAAGTGGAAAAAGAACTGGGAATCACCAAAGAAGATATTGGAAAGAAAATCTCCATAGCTGAATACAATGAGCGCTGCCGCCAAACAGTGATGAAATACAAGGGCCAATGGGATGAGCTTACTCAAATCATGGGCTATTGGGTAGACCTTGATCAGCCGTACATTACCTATGAAAACAAGTACATAGAGAGCCTATGGGCCTTGCTTAAGCGCTTGTATGACAAAGGCTTGCTGTACAAAGGCTACACCATTCAGCCGTACTCACCTGCGGCCGGTACAGGTCTGAGCTCCCATGAACTCAATCTGCCGGGATGCTATAAGATGGTGAAAGACACCTCTATTGTAGCTCAATTTAAAGTAATTAAAGCCCAATCGAAGGAACTTAAAAGTTTCCTAGAATCTACAGAGGGTCTGTATTTTTTGGCTTGGACTACCACACCTTGGACTTTACCTGCAAATAGCGCACTAGCCGTAGGTCTTGAGATTGATTACTCTATCATTGACACGTATAATGCTTATACCCACCAGCCGATAAGAGTAATTTTAGCAAGTGCTTTAGTTTCTAAATATTTCCAATCTGAGGGCAATGAAGAGCTGAAGGAATATACACCTGGAGATAAGAAAATACCTTTTCAACTTGTAGG